>JBBQIQ010000017.1:0-36177 GCA_038325075.1 Bacteroidales bacterium
AGATTGCTTCAGCATTCAAACCAATATTATACGCAACTGCGCTTGAGAACGGTGTTACACCCTGCACTTACCTCGAAAATGAAGGGAAGATTTACCCGGAATACGAGGGATGGGAGCCCCGGAATTTTGATAATACCTCAACCCCCGATAGCACGGTTGCATTATGGTATGCCCTTGCCCACTCAATGAATCTGCCAACCGTTGATTTATACTTTAAGGTTGGAAGGGAAAAACTGATGAATACCTGCCGGAAGCTGGGTTTTCCATCAACCACTGAAGATGCGCCTTCTGTAGCATTGGGTACACTCGACTTATCACTTGCCGAAATTGTGAAAGCTTATGCATCTTTTGCCAATGGTGGCCGGCTGAATGATCTTGTGATGATTGACAAAATTACCGATGCCGGGGGAAATATCCTGTATCAGAGCCAGGCTGTCGAACCTGTAAGAATCTTCAGCCCTGAAACCAGCCAGACGATTACAGCCATCCTGCAAAGAGCAATCAATGAGGGTACCGGCGCCAGAATCCGCAGTCAATACGGCATACAAGCAGAATTGGCTGGTAAAACCGGTACTGCGCAAAACAACTCTGATGCCTGGTTTATTGCCTATACGCCCGACCTGGTTTTCGGAACCTGGGTTGGTGCCCGTACACCGGATATGCACTTTTACAGTAAAAATGGAACCGGGTCAGCGCTGGCGTTGCCTGTTGTTGCTTTGACGCTTAAAGGAATTGAGAAAGATGCTGTATTCAGGAAACAGTATCTCTCCCAATTTGCCATTACAGGGGAGGTTTATTCCACAATGCAATGTGAACCCTATCATGAAAAAGGGGTAAATGGATTTTTAGATCGATTGTTTAAACCCAAAGTCAGGAAGGATAATAAAGATAAAAACAAGGATGGGTTTTTTAAAAAACTCTTTCGGGGAAAGAAATAATTCAGTTGACGGGTTGTTACAATGGATTAATTTCAAAAACGCTATTTCAAAATAAGCCTGTAACTGATTGCTCTTCACCAAAACGCCCGCTTTTGCGGGCGTTTTGATGATTTGTGAAGGACTATAATCATTTTTATTTATCCTCATACGCAGAAACCGGCGCACAGGTGCAAACCAGGTTACGGTCGCCGTATGCATCATCTATACGGGTTACCGATGGCCAGAATTTATCTGCTTTGTCGCGATTAACCGGGAAAGCAGCTTTTTCGCGGGTATAGGGCAATGTCCATTCATCTGAGGTTATCATACTTAAGGTATGTGGCGCCATTTTAATAACGTTTACAGCTTTATCCACCTTTGCTTCAGCAATTTCGTCAATCTCTTTGCGGATAGCAATCATGGCATCCACGAATCGGTCAAGTTCTTCAAGTGGTTCACTCTCGGTCGGCTCTACCATCAGGGTGCCGTGTACCGGAAATGCAACCGTTGGGGCATGAAAACCATAGTCCATCAGGCGCTTGGCAATATCTATTGCTTGTACATCAGCGGTTTTAACAAACTCGTTGCAATCGAGGATCATTTCGTGGGCTACCCTGCCGTTCTTGCCGCTATAAAGGATCTTATAATGTCCTTCAAGTTTGGTTTTCAGATAATTGGCATTCAGTATGGCCAGCCTGGTGGCTTCCATTAAGCCAAAACTACCCAGCAGTTTGATATAGCCATAAGAAATGGTCAGGATAGAAGCGCTTCCATACGGAGCTGCTGCAACGGCTGTAATGGCTTCTGTACCGCCGGTTTTTATCACTTTATGCCCCGGAAGAAAGGGTTTCAGGTGGCTGGCAACACCAATGGGACCAACACCCGGGCCGCCACCACCATGCGGGATAGCAAATGTTTTGTGCAGGTTCAGATGGCAAACATCGGCTCCTATAAATCCGGGGCTGGTCAAACCAACCTGAGCATTCATATTGGCGCCGTCCATATAAACCTGTCCGCCATTTTCGTGAATGATTTTGATCAGATCAAGGATTCCTTCTTCGAAAACCCCGTGGGTAGAGGGATAGGTCACCATACAGGCCGCAAGGGTGTCCTTGTATTTTTCTGCTTTTTCCTTCAGATCGGGGAGGTCAATATTGCCGTTGGGGTCGGTTTTAACCACAACTACACTCATTCCGGCCATTGCTGCGCTGGCAGGATTGGTGCCATGAGCTGAAGCCGGGATCAGGCAGATGCTACGGTGATCATCACCACGGCTCAGATGATATGCCCTGATAACGAGTAAACCGGTGTATTCTCCGGCTGCACCGGAATTTGGCTGAAATGACATTGCCGCAAATCCTGTAATTTCGCAAAGTGCTTTTTCCAGGTCACGGATCATCAGGTGGTAGCCTTCAACCTGTTCTTCAGGAACAAAAGGATGGATGCTGTTGAACTCCGGCCAACTGAGCGCAAAGAGTTCGGCAGCAGCATTCAGTTTCATGGTGCACGATCCCAGGGGAATCATCGAGCGGTTGAGCGAAAGGTCTTTATTTTCAAGTTTCTTCAGAAAGCGCATCATTCCGGTTTCGGAGTGGTAGCTGTTGAAAACCTTGTCGTGCAAATATGCTGATTTGCGCAGGAATCCCTCAGGAATAGTCTGAATACGGCAACATTCTTCCGGGATACAAACGTAATCCGTAAATGGTTTTTTCGCCGCTGACGCGAAGATATTTACGAGCGTATTGACATCCTCAAGGTTAGTGGTTTCGTCAATGCTGATGCAAATAACGCGTTCGCTGATATAACGGAAATTGACTTCATTTTCGAGGGCCAGTTTTCTGAGTTCAACCATGCGAACCGTTTCCGGAACTTCTATCCGGACAGTATCAAAATAGGTGCTGTTGAGCTGGGTATAACCGTATTTCAGCACTTCGGTGGCCAATACACCTGCCAGAATATTAATGCGCTCAGCGATCTGACGGATGCCTTTGGGGCCATGATAGACTCCGTACATACCGCTCATAATGGCAAGCAGGGCTTGAGCTGTGCAAATATTGGAGGTGGCGCGCTCGCGTTTAATATGTTGCTCGCGGGTTTGCAGAGCCATGCGCAAGGCCCGGTTTCCTTGTGCATCTAAAGAAATGCCAATGATACGACCCGGGATATTCCGTTTGAAATCCTCCCGTGTTGCAAAATACCCGGCATGTGGTCCGCCAAATCCCATCGGGAGGCCAAACCGCTGACTGGACCCAACAACCACATCCGCTCCCCATTCGCCTGGAGGGGTCAGCATAGCAAGGCTCATCAGATCGGCTGCAACAGCAACCAAAACGCCTTTTTCATGGGCTTTGGTTACAAAACTGCTGTAATCGTATATTTCACCTATTTCGTCGGGATATTGTACGATGGCTCCAAACCAGGTGTTGTCGAACTCAATGGTTTGCCAGTCACCGGTTTCAATTTTAATGCCGAGCGGTTCAGCGCGGGTAATCAGGACATCGATGGTCTGCGGAAAAAGTTTATCGGAAACAAAAAACCGGTTGGCCCCTGCTTTCACTGCCTCCCGTGTACGGGAGTTGAAGAGCATGATCATCGCTTCTGACGCAGAAGTACCCTCATCAAGCAACGAAGCGTTAGCAAGTGGCATACCGGTAAGATCGCTGATCATGGTTTGAAATATCAGCAGGGCTTCGAGTCTGCCTTGCGAAATCTCAGCCTGGTAAGGGGTGTATGATGTGTACCATCCCGGACTTTCGAGGATGTTGCGCTGAATAACGCCAGGTGTAATGCAGTTGTAATATCCTTGCCCAATGTAGGTTTTGAAAAGCTGGTTCTTCGATCCGATTTGTTTTAAATGGGACAGGTATTCGAATTCATTCAAGGCATCGGGTAGATTAAGCGCCTTTGGCAGCCTGATTGTTGAAGGAACAGTCTGATCAATTAGCTGGTCGAGGCTTGAGGCTCCGATGGCTTTAAGCATTTCAGCGACCTCGTTTTCTCTGGGGCCGTTATGACGGTTGATGAAGTTGTTGGTAAGTTTTGACATGGGTTTTATAATTATCAATTGTTTGATCAGATGGGTAATTTTGCGGCAAAGATAAAGATTATCAGATAGCCTGTAAAATTTGCACATGAATCTTTTACGAATGTATTGGATTGAAATACTGATACATACAATTAATTATATGTATAAATTTTGTCTTTAAGAATAATGCACTGGCTGGCTGAAGCCCCACCTCAGTCACACCATCATATCTACCCTGGCAGGCTGAAGCTCTGCATCAGTTGCTGACCCCACTACTTTCTAAGAATTAAAACAAAAAAGGCCGCCATACAGCAGCCTTTTTTAAATAATCAAACTGGAACGTTATTCGTTGATCCTCATCTTGTAGAAAGATCTCCAGACAAAGACCAAAGCCACTGCCAGGAAGAAAAACCCAATATAATGTGCCATGGGCCTGAAATTCTCGGCAATGGCAATTTCCATAGCTAAAAGGCCGAACAGGGTCGTGAATTTAATGATCGGGTTTAATGCTACTGAAGAAGTGTCTTTAAAAGGATCACCGACAGTGTCGCCAACAACAGAGGCAGCATGAAGTTCAGTTCCTTTTTCCCTCATATCAACTTCAATTACCTTTTTGGCATTGTCCCATGCACCTCCCGCATTCGCCATAAACACTGCCTGGAACAACCCGAAAAATGCAATGGAGATCAGATAACTTACGAACAATGATACAGGCAGGGAATACTTTAAAGTTTCAGCATCGCTCATGCCGGCTTCAAGACCTGTTGGACTTGCAAGGAAAGCAAAAGCGAGGGCAAAGGAGAAAATAGCTATAAAAATATTCCACATTCCTTTTTGTGCATAAATAGTACAAATCTGCACTACCTGCCTCGATTTCTCGACATCGGCTTTTTTCGGCGCATTGGGATCGAGGTTAATATTTTTACGGATAAATTCAACTGCACGTGCAGCCCCGGTTACGACTGCCTGAATTGAAGCACCTGTAAACCAGTAGATTACAGCACCTCCGGCAAGAAAACCAAGAATCGTATATGGATTCAGAAGGTTCAGGATTTCTTCGGGCTTAACACCAAGGGTTTTCTGGATAACAAGGATAAGTGAAAAAATCATGGTGGTTGCCCCAACAACTGCAGTACCGATTAAAACAGGTTTAGCGGTTGCTTTGAAGGTGTTACCGGCGCCATCATTGGCCTCAAGGTAATACTTGGATTTTTCGAAATCAGGCTTAAAGCCGAATTCTTTTTCAATTTCGATGCTTTTGGCTATCTGGTCTTCTTCAATCAGCGATAGCTCATAAATTGACTGGGCGTTGTCGGTAACCGGGCCATAGCTGTCAACTGCGATGGTAACCGGGCCCATGCCAAGCATTCCGAAGGCTACCAGGCCGAAAGCAAAAATCGAAGGGTAGATCATGATACTGCTCAGACCAAAGGTACTGGCAAAGTAAGCAGCAAACATGAGGAGAAGGAATACCATACCCATCCAGAATGCACTGAAGTTGCCGGCTACCAGCCCTGACAGGATATTTAGCGATGCACCCCCTTTTTTCGAAGCTTCAACCACTTCATTTACATGAATTGATTTCGGGCTGGTGAAAATTTTTGTAAACTCGGGAATGAGTGCAGCACCCAATGTGCCAACGCTGATGATGATCGAAAGCGTGATCCAAAGGTTATTTGGCAGATCGCTGATCGTCAGGTAACTGATGATAAAAGTTACAAATATCGAAAGGATTGAAGTAATCCATACCAGCGATGTCAATGGTTTTTCAAAGTCCAGTTCATCAACATTGGAATATTTTGCTTTGATGAGCATACCATTGATATAGAAAGCAGCAATCGAGGTTACAATCATCAGAATTCTCATAATGAAGATCCAGGATAGCAATTTTATCTGAAGGACGCCGGACAAAGCTTTAAGTGATTCTTCACTGGCAATGTTAAAGTTGGTTACGTTTAGGCTATTCGCCAGGTTTGTAACAAATTCAGGATTAAAACCGGCAATGGTATTCAGGCTATATCCAACAGCTAAAAGAATGAACGAGATTAAAGCGACGCCTGTTACACCATAGGTTTCAAAACCGTCAGCAGTAGGTCCAACACTATCACCGGCGTTGTCGCCCACACAATCGGCAATGGTGCCGGGGTTACGTGGATCGTCTTCACCGATTTTGAAGATCACTTTCATCAGGTCGGATCCGATGTCGGCAATTTTGGTAAAAATACCTCCGGCAATTCTGAGCACTGAAGCACCCAATGATTCACCAATAGCAAATCCGATAAAGCTGGCACCGGCATATTCCCCTGGAACGAACATCAGAATGATCAACATCATGATGAGTTCGAGGGAAATCAGCACAACACCAATGCTCATACCGGCATTCAGGGGGATATTGAGCAGTTTTACCGGCTTTCTCTCGAGCGAAGCAAATGCCATCCTGGAGTTGGCCAGTGTATTCATCCTTATGCCAAACCAGGCAACACTATATGACCCTAAGATTCCAATGACTGTCCATCCAAGGATCATCAGGACAGCGCCAGCACCAAAGTTTGCGTCTGAAAGGAATCCAAAGTAAAACCCCACTGCCGATCCAACAAACAGGAACAGAATAGCCAGAAATTTTCCCTGTTGAATAAGGTAGGTCTTTCCGGTTTCATAAATAACATTGGCAACATCAAGCATTGATTGGTGCGCCCTGATCTTTTTGACCTTCACAAACTGGTAAAATCCGAACAAAAGTCCTAACAAGGTGATTAAAAATCCCCAATAAAGAATCTGTTCTTCTTTCATTCCGGCCGGAATTACGAGGTCTGCCTCGCTTGCTTTTGAGATTGCCGGCAATACTATGATTGCCAACAGGCTTAGGATTCTCTTCATACACTCTCTGGTTTATTTACAAATGATGGTTGGTTATATTTTACAAATATAGAGAAGATATCAGGAAATCCAAATATTTGCTGAACCAGTTTTGTGAACATAACAGCCAATTCACGGCTGTTTTAACTACAATACCCATCATGATAAATGTAGTTTTCTATATGTATATGCCTGATATCGCAATCGTTTGCATTGTTTGTGATAATTCGTTCTGGCAATTGGAAATGTTTATAAAAAATTAATTTCAGGCAGATGCTTCATAGAAATTTTAATTTTCTAATTTTAGCCTCTTAAACTATAGCTCTGGACCATTGATGGAAAAAATACCCCTGAAATTGTTGGGAATGATTAACAGTCAGTCGCAAAGCGGTGCATATACGCTGATATTGGGAGAAATTGAAGGGAAACGGAGACTACCCATTCTGATCAATGGTTTCGAGGCTCAGGCAATTCTGTTTCATATTGAGCAAATTAAAATCCCTCGTCCGCTAACGCACGATTTGTTCAAGAATTTTGCCGATACGTTTAATATATCTTTTAACGAGGTTGTTATCAGCAAATTTGCCCAGGGCATATTTTACGCAACTCTTTTTTGCGATGATGGAACCGGTGTTCAGGAAATTGATTCCCGCACTTCAGATGCCATTGCCTTGGCTGTAAGGTTCAACTGCCCGATTTATACTTACGAGGCAGTGCTTTCAGGCGCAGGTGTTTCAATTGATGAAGAACCTGATATCGACGATCTGGCTACCGGCGGTCTAAGCCAATCCGATGATTATGATTACGACAAGTTTACCATTGCCGAACTCGAAGAAATGATGAACGAAGCCATCGAAAAAGAAGAGTACGAGAAAGCCTCATCGCTGCGCGATACCATAAAAAGGAGAAATGCGGAAGATAGAGAGTTGTGAGCTATCGGTCCCATTGCGGCGGGGACTTCTCCGCTAAAGAGAGTGGGGTAGGTTGCTTCGCTTCTATTGACAGTTGCCAGATATGGAAAGTAATTCGTTAGTTAACAGAGGTTTGCGGCACAGGAACAATCAAGCCATTTAATAATAGCAGGTTACAGAATATTCCTTAAGAGATATCCGGCATTTAAAATTGCAAATCAGGAACTGGAAATTAATGGTTGAACGATTCAATCGCTTCCTTGTCGTGTTTGTGTTTGAACATTATGGCAAATAAAATTGCAACTACCAGTGCATAGGCTGCAAAAACCAACCAGATTTCATGCCACATTTTATCTCCGTTTTCATTGGTAAAAAAATTCTTAATCAGATATCCGCTTGCCAAACTTCCCACTATAGCTCCAAATCCGTTTGTCATCATCATGAAAAGACCTTGAGCAGAGGAACGAATTTTGGAATTGGTATTTGTTTCCACAAATAAGGATCCTGAAATATTGAAGAAATCAAATGCCATTCCATAAACAATATTGGATAATATAATCAGAATCAATCCGGCAGTAGGATCGCCATAAGCAAAGAATCCAAATCTGATAACCCATGCAAACATGGATATCAGCATCACTTTTTTAATTCCGAAACGTTTCAGGAAAAACGGAATAGCCAAAATAAATAATGTTTCAGAAATTTGCGAAATGGACATGATTATGGTACTTCGTCTTACTACAAAACTTTCAGCATATTCCGGTATTTTTTTGAAATCATCCAAAAATACATCGCCGTACATATTAGTCAGTTGCAAGGCTGCCCCCAATAACATACTAAAGAGGAAGAACAATGCCATTTTGTAATCTTTAAAAAGTTTGAAGGCATTCAAACCAAATCTTTCCGCCAACCCGGCATCTTTTTTCATGAGGTTTTCCGGTTTCACTATGGGTAAAGTGAATGCATAAAGTCCTAAAATCAATGCCCCAAACGCAGCAATGTAAAATTGATTGGCTGAAGCTTTGTTTTCAGTCAGATTCGTTGTCCACATCGCTAAAATGAAACCGATGGTTCCCCAAACTCTGATAGGCGGGAATACTTTTACGACATCATAATTATTAGTTTTTAAAATGCTATATGCCACAGAATTGGATAATGAAATGGTAGGCATATAAAATAGCATGGCTGTACCCATTACGAATATGAACACGACGGGATCGTTAATTTGTGGCAAAAACAAAAGGGTTGCCGCATAACCAAGATGTAATACTCCGTACAGTTTTTCAGCATTAATCCATTTATCTGCAATAATTCCGGTTAAAGCAGGCATCACAAGCGATGACAAACCCAATGTAGTAAATACCCAGCCAAAAAGATCTCCAGTCCATTGTTTGGTTCCAAACCAATAATTGGCAATTGTGATCAACCAGGCACCCCATACAAAAAACTGTAAGAAACTCATTATGATTAATCTGTTCCTGATACCCATATTCTTCAGATTTGGTAGATTAGACTGTGACTTACAATTCGTGGGTAAATTTAGGAAGTTTTAAAGATGAACACTTATCAGGCTGAAAAATTAATTGAAAGGACACTAAAAAACCGATGGCCGCCAAAAGGCAGCCATCGATTCATTGAGAGAGCAACAAAGGAAAGTTGTTTCACCAAAAACAACGAGATTATTTTTTAAAATTAATTTGCACTGCAACAAAACTTACTTTGGGTCTTACTAAGGTATTTACCGGCGACCATTTCAGTATCGAACGGAATGTCGTTGATGTAGCTTTCTGATTCAGGAAATATACTATTGAATCTGGCTGGAAAATAACTGTGGGCAATAGAATCCGTTCTGAAAGGAATATCATTAACATAAGATTCGGGTTCATTCACCGGATTGATCGCAGCAAGGTAGCCGGCAGTAATCTCTCTCGTGTCGAAAGGAATATCATTCACATAAGATTCGGGTTCATTCACCGGATTGATCGTAGCATGGTAGCCGGCAATAATTTCTCTCGTGTCGAAAGGAATATCATTCACGTAGGTTTCATCTTCGCGAACGATTTGGTTAATGGGAACAACCGATAATCCGAGTGTGTCGGCAACGATTGCATTTGTTTTGAAGTTGAAAGGATGAGAGTTCTTATTGCCGGCTATTGTTGCATTGCTTGTGAGTAAAATGAGGAATGCCGGAAGTATGGAAGTGATGAAAGTTTTCATAGCAATGGGGTATTAAAGTTCAACGTTTATTGGATATACTCCCATTAGCCAATAGCATGCCATAAATTATAACTATATGATATACAGTTTAATATATCTTATATATTTGTAGTACCTGGTCTCAAGTGTCCGTTTCCGGATAGTTATTGATCACAAGTGAACAAATGCCATTCTATATGAGTAAAGCAATTTAATATATTGATATTTAATTTGATATGATATTGGCGGAAGCCTTGGTATGGAAAATAAAAAAGCCTGCCAATTGTAGGTGGCAGGCTGGGAATCGGAATATGTTATGGGTCAGTTTTTAATAAACTTTGCGGTGCCCTTTATATTTCCTTCTGAGATAACGACCAGGTAGTTGCCGGGTTTTAGCGCATCAGTATTTACCAGGATTCTTCCCTGGCTTTCGAAATAAATTTTCGGTTTGCTGATCTGGCCCGACGGACTGGCAACAAAAATCTCAGCCTTTTCGGTGAACTGGTTGTGCTCAATTGCCAGAAAGTTGTCAACCGGATTTGGTGCAATTTTAATTGAAACAGTCTGATATTCAGCCAATCCACCGCAGATGTAGAAGTTAACAACGATTTCATCGCTTTCTGCACATCCGTTGTCTTGATAGACTAATCTTACAACCGCTTCATTCAGACCAATACCGGCTGAATCAACTGTAAAGGATGGACTTTGTGATTGCTCGACCCCATTTACAAACCAATGTATCTCTTCCGGGTCTTCCCCTGCATTAAATGTTATGGAGAAATTTGCGCACAGGAGGGTGTCAGCTCCGAGGTTAATATCATAAAAATCAGTAACATTTACTATTACACTACCAAATGACATATTGTTCATCAGGTCGGTTACCAATACATTATAGGTGGTTGTTTCTGTGGGTGTTACTAAGATGGCTGCCGTTGTGTCCAGTGTGCTCCACAGGTAGGAATAGGGTGGGGTCCCACCGGAAACTTCCGCGGTAAGGGTTATTGAAGTACCCCTGCAGATGTTTTGTTCCGGCCCGAGATTAACCATCATAGGGGTGAGATTTTGTATGGTGTCAATATACCGGGCTGTGGTCAAAGGCCCTTCCTGGGTGATAGAAAGCACTGGAATTCCACGGCCATTGGTCAGCCATTGGTATTCTGTGTAATTCCTGATAATTGGAATTCCGGACTGTATGGAATCCAGATACAGGCTGTCACGTTCGTATATATCTGATTTCACCCTCAGCACGTCAAAAGTACCATACGGAGTGGCCACGTTACCCCAGCCATCGACCGTATTTACACGTTTACGTTCTATGCTGAAATATCCAATGCCCGGCAATCCGAGGCTGTAGTTCGAGAAACTTGAATCGGCTGGTGAGGTTGTTGTAAGGGGAAAACTATACAATAACTCAGGAATGTCAAATTTCATAGGTATTGGAATACCGGCTACAGTGGCACCATAACCAGCCCTCACATAGCTGGTGCCTGTTTCCCGGTAAAAAATGAAAGCATCTGTTATTTCAAAACCGGGCAAAAAACTGACATCGTTTATCGGCGATGCTATACTTGCCACATTCTGATTGAAAATAATCTGGTATAAAAACGGTGTTGAAGTTGTACTGACATAACCTTCAACTACCTGGGATTGTGGCTCCAGACTGGTAAAATCCCATGTATAGTCAGGGCCGGTATATGAAGGATCGAAACCAGCCAAAATGACTGTATTACTTAATCTGACAGTATCACCTATATTGGGCATGTCATCGCGGGTGATGGTTATCTGCGCCGAAAGGCCTATGCAAAAGGCAAATGCTGTAAGCAGGAGAAAGAGGTTTTTCATGGCTTATGAGATTAAACTGATTTTTTTTCTGAATGGGAAGATACAAAAGTACCTTTTTTGAGCCAGATGAATGATGATAAAGGAATTAATTCAAAAAACCCGCCCTGCCAAAGCCATGAAGATGTTTTACCGTGAATTGCTTACAATTTCCTGATCGATTGAGCGATTTACTTCTTTAAATCGCTCAATTTGGGTTTTTAAACAGCCTCTATCTATCCGAAGTTTTTTTTCTTTGTTTTCTGAACAACTCTGAAAACTTGTCAAATTCATACCTGTAGTAAATGCCAAGTCCTTGTTTATAGGTTGCATAAGTCGAACTCAAATCGAACGGGCTATTGGTTTTGTTGAATGCTTTTACCCTGAACCGCCCGTCAGGCGTAATTTTAACATCAATCGTAACATCACCTACAATGTTGTTTGTATTTTGGGTTGTTCCGGTTGTTGTCATGCCCAGGTTGCCATCAATGGTCACCCGGTCGTTGAAAAGGTGGGTGGAAAGCGCGAGCTCAAGCTCTTCAGATGAAAGCACATCGCCGGCACGATAGTTTAATCCAATGTCCACATCTTTGCTGATCTGCGAAAGCATACTGCTTAACTGGTTGGTTAACATCTCTATGGAAGACGAACCAACGGAAGCGGCCAGGTTGGTATTCCCGCCCGAAAAACTAAAGGATTTCATCAGCAACAACGAGACCATCTGCTGGGTCATAATGGCTTCGTTGGTAGTGTCGATGGAAGAATAAATACGCTGCCTCAGCACCTGGTCTGCTTCGGGCAATTGGAAGCTGAATGCTATATCGGGATTGTACAGGTTATTTTTCAGGCTGATGATGCAGTTTACCGGAATACTCTTCCCCGCATATTCAGGCATATCAGCGATTTCAGGGATGCTTTTAAGCGAGGCCCTGAGTTTATAAACCGCTCTGAGCGATATATCTGCCTCATAAGGACTGCCACGGAATGAAATTACACTTCCGTTTTCAATAGAAAATACCCTGTTCAGAATATTCCTGAAAGAGAAAAGAAAAGTTCCCTCGTTCATTACGTAATCGCCGTACATGGTGATGTCGCCACGGGTATCGATACCCATCCGGATTTCACCGGTTCCGTTTCCTATGATATTCCCGATATCTTCCGGCAGGAAAATCTGGATATTAGCATCTTTGGTAACATCAAGCAACATATCAAGATTGACTCCGGATGTATTGGCCTCGAAAGGATTTTGGTCAATATTACTTTCCGATTTTGTCAGAAACCTGATGTATTCATTTTCACTGGCATCAGTAGCCAGATTAATAGGGATGAAGATGTTGGTATTGGCTTCTGATCGAACCCTGATGTTCATCCGGAGGTCAGAAAACGGCCCTTTTATAGTAACCAATCCGGTCGCAAAAGCGCTGCCGTAAAATAGCTCATTTTGTCTGAAGGTTGTATTCAGGCCGGCCAGTTTATCAGCATTTACGCTCATGTCGAGCTGCATGTTCCGGAAGTAATCATGGGTAAGTCTGAAATCCAATATTCCTGTATTGCCAAGCGAGTCGTAAATTGTAACATTACTGGCCGAAATCAAGCCCGGGCTTAATAAGGCCTGATCTGCAAACGAGTAAGTTACATTCAAGTAATCGATTTTCATTTGAGTGCGCAACAACTGGATATTTCCAGTAAAATCAGGCTTATCAAATGTCCCGGTCATTCTTGCGCTGCCACTTGCCATACCCTTCAGATTCGAGGCAAACCCTTTCAGGAATGGATTGAGTGAGGCAAGTTTGTAATTAACCAGCCCGATGTCCAGATCGAAATTTCCTTCCTTGCGCTCACCCGTATATATGAAACCTTTTACTGAAACCGGAATATGGGTGCCTGCATTGCCATGATATATGATTTTCGCATCAATGTCAAGCCCCGATTTTTCATTGTCCCACCGGCTCAAAAGCAGGGCATCTCCCATTTGCTCGCCATTGAAAGCGAATTTCTCAATGGTCAGGTCCGATTGAATTGTCCGGGCTTTGTATAAATCGGTGAGCGTTATGTTTCCACTTATGATACCGTCAAAATTAAGGTCGCTCCGGGTGATCAGACCATCCAGATTTGAAAAATCAAAATCATCGAACCAAAGGTAAAATACGTCATCCGGATTTTCTGATATTTTACCTGTAAGCCTGAGTTTTTGTCCTATTCCACTTATTATCAGGTTGTTTATTGAGATCATGGAAGTGTCAACTATAACATCACCTTCCTGGGTAAGATACCACTCTGCATTGTTGATTACAAGATCAACCGTATCAAGGGTAACATTTATCTGGGGCGACCCGGCAAACAGCATGGTGCCTTTAATGTCTCCGTTATTCCGGGTCAGAGTGTCGTTGTTTTTCCACTGTAATGAATATCTGACACTGTCGCCCTGCAAAAAGGTATGGATGGCGAAATTGTCAATGCCCAGCCTTTGCGGGTCATCCGGGTCAGGATCTTTCCAGACAATGGATGAATTCCCTGTAACCACCTGCAACGACCGGCCCAAATTCTGACCGCGGATGTACCAGTCGTTAAAGTGAACACCATTGAAATCGAAATTACCCGCCTGACCGTTGATCAGAATGGTTTCAGTTGTTGAATTGTAGCTACCGAACAGGTTGGCCTCACTATTCAGCTTAAATGCAGGTAGAAAAAGTTCGGTCAGCGGATCTACATTTTTAATGTTGATGTTGTATTCAAACAACTGTTCCTTTTCGATTTTGCGATCCGTTCTGGCCGAAAGTTGTAATGAGGGTATATAAGTACCAATGATGTTTGAGAGGGAATAATAAAAATCGGCAAAAGTAAATTTTCCGTTAAAACCGGCATCTGCAAAATCAGATTTTAGATCCAGCGATTTGTTTCCCGACCGGTTAATGCTGGTAAGTAAAGCAAGTTCATTCAAATAGTAACGCGTATTCTTTTCGACATAAACCGTGCTGTCGAACCGGATGGATCCCAGCAGATTGTCGATGTTGGTTCCTGTAAAGTCAAGGTCCATGCGGGTGCTGAGGCACGAGGTTGAATCTCGGTCCCAGATGTTCAACTTACTCAGGTAGGCATTTCTTACGGTTGAGGTAAAATTTATCTTTGGCAAACTATCGGTAAAATCTACAATTCCCCTGAAATCAAGGTTTATAAGTTTATCGCGTAAAGTTAGTTCGCCATTGAATTCCCTGTTTTTCAATTCACCGTCAATCTTGATATTCTGAAATTCATTGCCATAAAGTCCGATTTTATGAATGACAGCATCCATATCAACATCAAAGATTTTATAATCCTCAATGCGGCCCGTTATGGTTGATGTAAAATCAACCTTTCCGAACTGACCGGCATCGGGGAATGTCTTGCCTAAATCCCAGCCCTTCAGGTTAAGGTGGCCACTGTAATTAATAATATTTGCCTTCGCCATTTTCAAACTCAGGTCTGTTACCAGGGTTCCGATTTCTGTTTTAAAGGTGGCTGACGAAACAAAGTCGTTGTAAAAGCCTGTAAAATAGCCGTTTATTCTGACCAGTCCAAGCTTCATGATATCTGCTGGGATGTTCAGGCTCTCATTGCCGGGCAATTTAATCTCTTTCAGGTCGCGATAATCGGTCAAAAGACTCTTTACTTTGAGATGGATAAAGGTTTCTTCTATGTCGGGAAGCCCGTCCATATTTATATTGCCTTCAAACAGCGTATTTTTACCGAACCCAAAGCTGAACTGCCGCGCTTTTAATGACGAAACCGTACCTCTTACATTGCCCTTAAGTTTGATTTCATTATCCATCCCGGTCAGTTCAGGTGCAAAGTAGCTTATGTCGCTCAGGTTAAGCGTAGATTCGCTGAAATCCCCCGCCATCTTCACGCTGTCGATAAAATCGTTGTAAGCTGCGTAACCGCTGTGTGTAAATGTCAGATCAAGCCTGAGGTCACTGGAAGGTGTATTGATGTGAAGGTTTCTGGCAACTATTTTTTCAGGCCTGATTGTAATTTCCGCATAGAATTCATTGAGAATAAAGCCCGATTTTTCATGTAAGGATAACGAATTGATGCGGGCAGTTATACTATCGCCTTCCATTTTCAATCGCCTTACATCAAGATTCAGGTTGCTGATAATCAGGTGATCATAGTCAACGCCACGTTCAGTGAAAGGCTTTAAATCATTGTTGTAATTCAGTTTGCAATCCTTCAGGCCAATACCTGAAATCCCTATACTCCAGGGCTTTGTTACAGATTTTGAAGTACTGGTTGGTTTCCCTGATAAATAATCAATCAGGAATGAGTAATTCATCAGGCTGTCAGAAGCATTCAGCGTAAGGTTAATCTCTGCTTTTTTCATGCTCAACGAATAAAATCCAATAAACCGTTTCAGTCGGTTAAATTTTCCCAGATCAATTTTTATTTGTTCAGCATTTATGATATCTCTCCCTGATTTGTCCTGAAGAATAACATCTTCAAGTTCAACATCCATGAACCATGAAATATCAAGGCCTCCGATATGAACCCGTGTACCCAACTCCCCTGAAATATAAGCAGCCGCTTTTCCGGCAAGCCAGGTTTGCACCGTTGAAGTGCGGAATATGCCATAAATGCTGATAAGGAATATCAGGAAGGTCGCAATGATAAGGCCGGATATGTGAACTGTCTTTTTGATAACTTTGCAGCGATATAAATCAGTTTAAGGCTGATTTGGGTTTAAGTTGCAATAACTTACAAAGTTGCAAAAAATCAGTTAAAGCCTTACAAGGGACTGAAATTTAGTTCAACATTTGTTTTCCGGTTCTTTATTGTAAAAATCATGCCACTATTTATACTTGGAATTGAATCTTCATGTGACGATACTTCTGCTGCGGTGATCAGGGATAATGTGATTCTCTCTAATATTATTGCCAATCAAAAAGTGCATTCATCGTTTGGTGGGGTAGTGCCCGAACTGGCTTCAAGGGCACATCAACAGAATATTATCCCTGTCATTCATGAAGCTATAAAGCAGGCCGGCATTGATAAAGCGGACCTGGACGCGGTTGCTTTTACCCGCGGTCCGGGACTTTTAGGATCGTTGCTTGTCGGAACCTCTTTTGCCAAAGCATTCTCTTATGCAATGGAAATTCCCCTGATCGAAATTGACCACATGCAGGCGCATATCCTGGCTCATTTTATACAGAATGCGGATGGAACGAAGCAGTTTCCCGGGTTTCCTTTTCTGTGCCTTACAGTTTCAGGCGGGCATACCCAGATCGTGAAGGTCTCTGATTATTTTCAGATGCAGGTGATTGGCCGCACCATCGACGATGCAGCGGGCGAGGCATTTGATAAAGCTGCAAAAATTATGGGACTTCCATACCCCGGTGGCCCACTGGTCGATAAATTCGCTAAGGACGGAAATCCGCTGGCATTTAAATTTGCAAAACCGGTAATTCCTGGTCTTGACTATAGTTTCAGCGGGCTCAAGACTTCATTTCTCTATTTTGTCCGTGATCGTCTGAAAGAAGATGCCGGGTTCATCGAAAAAAACAAGGCCGATCTCTGCGCTTCCATACAGGTTGCCATCGTCACCACTTTAATGGATAAACTTATGCTGGCTGTAAAACAGACCGGCATAAAACAGGTTGCTATTGCAGGCGGGGTTTCGGCCAATTCTGCTTTGCGCCGTGCGATGACTGATCTTCATGAATCCCGGAAAATTGAAGCTTTCATTCCTGAATTCAGTTACACCACCGACAATGCTGCCATGATCGCCATAGCCGGCTACTATCGTTACCTTTCAGGCGAATTTGGCAACCTGGCAATGTCGCCCTATTCCCGATCAGCGACATAAGCTCATTTAGCCCTGTGAGTGTGCGATGGAAATTTGTCACTTTAAACGGGTAAACCGCTGGCCTTTGCTTTTTCTGATGGTGCCTGAAAAACGGTCCCAGGTATAGTATTTGGAAGGTTCCATTCCGGGTGACATGCTCATTCGTATGTAATCGTTCATCAGGTAGTCGAACAGTAAGCCTGCATATAGGTTTCCGATTGAAATGGCGGAAGTGTAAATATCTTCAACCTTCAGGCTGTCAATGGTATAGTCATATTTGACTTCACCGGTAAAAGGGAAGTAGCGGAACCCGCCATCGAACCGGTCAGTCAGGGTATTTGAAGCATATAAAACGAGTGCGGAGTCCTGACGGTTAACCCTTGTCAACTCCATCCAACTGTTGATGTTCACTGCAGTGATGTATAAATCGTAGTTATAATGTTCTTCGTCACCAAAACTGGCATTGTCACTTATTGAATCCAGAAATTCCTCGAGTTCCAGTTGGGCGACATTAACAATCAAACCATCAGAACCCCGGTTAACAAAACTTCCGGTAGTCCCGGTTGTAAAAACATTGAAGCCCAGCGATTTCAGTCCTGAAGAAAGACCCCTTATGTAGTTTGTGATTAACAAGGAGTCGTCAACATATTGCAACAGTTCGCTGTTGAAAAAAAGTAATGAATCCTGGGCCTGTTTAGATAGGTTATCAAAATTATCAACATCCGGGAGCTTGTAATTGTACTTATAACTGAATTCCGGAGAAAGCAAAAGTATGGAGGCCGGTTCCCTTTTTTTGATAAAATTATTGGCCAAATGGCGTTCAGGGTTACACGAGGTCAGATGCAGTATAACTGCAGCTAAGGATAACAAAAACAAGAATCGCCGTAACATATTTGAACCGGAATATAGGACTATGAACAATCGGTTTCGACAACTTGTTCCCGTTCGATAAGCATTTTACCAAAATTATGGCCATACGCTCTGGCTTTTTCCAATTCTGGTGCGTGCGGAGTAAACTTTACAAACAAGCTTTCTCCGGCAAGTTTCAGTTTCAGGTTGGTCAGATTCGATTCAATGATCTTCAACCCTTCATTGCTCCACCCATAAGAGCCAAAAGCCCCGGCCAGTTTGCCTTTGTCGCGCAACGGATTTATCAGCGCAAAAACCTGGTAAATCTGCAGGAGAATGTTCTGATTTATTACAGGAGATCCGATAATCACACCGGATGCCCTCGCCAACTGGTCGTCAATGAAGTTCAGTTCTGATGTCTCGATGTCAATCAGATAAACATCGATCTCCCCGGCACTCCTGATGCCTTCTGCAATGGCTTCGGCCAGGGTGGCAGTATTATGATAAGCCGAAACATAAGGAATAAATACCCTGCGTTTCTCGGGCAGTTTTATGGCTTCCAGGGCCATTGCTTCTGATTGGTCAACCCGCTGTTTCCATGTTGATCTGAGTATGGGCCCGTGCCCGGTGCAAATCTGATCGATGGCCAATGGCCTGATCTTTTCAATTGCTTTCAGGACAAATTTGCTGTATGGCCTCAGAATTACATCGAAATAATAGTTGAAAGCCTCATCGTAATTCCCTACCAGGTCATCAAACATCAGGTCATTGCAGTAGTGCGCACCAAAAGAATCGCAGGTGAAAAGCAGGCGATCTTCCTGAAGGTAAGTGTAGATAGTATCGGGCCAGTGAAGGTTGGGTGCCCCGATGAACTTCAGCGTTTTATTGCCCAGCGAAAGGGTGTCGCCATCTTTAACCTGCATGTGTCTGAACTCACGGCCCATCATATCTTTCAGATATCTGATGGCATTGCCGCTGCCAACAACTGTAGCATTCGGTGCAATCTCCAAAAGTTCGCCCAGGCAGCCGGAGTGATCCGGTTCAGTATGGTTGAGAATAATGTATTCGATCGTTGCCGGATCGCAAACAGTGTTGATCTTGTTTAAATAGGTGTTCCAGAATTTATCTTTCGTGGCTTCAATAATGGCCTTTTTTTCGGCATCAATAAAATAAGAATTGTAGGTTGTGCCATACTGGGTTTCCATTACAACATCAAAGGTTACAATGTCATAATCCAGAACACCAATCCACTTTACATCTTTCGTTACTTCCAGAATCTTCTCGTCTTTCATTCTTTTGTCAGATTTTTTTTGATTTAGTGATTGCTTGTCTTCAATTCATAATTTTAACAGAAGATTGGTTCAAATGCTAAAATCCACTAAAATTGATTTAAATTATAAGAAACATAATCTTATTTAAAACTCAAGGGTCATTTGCACGGCATCGTCGTCAATCGGGGGCTTATGGTCATGCGAAGGAAGTTCAACAGGCTTTTCGGGCAAAGTTTCCGGGATTTCATCAACAATTGGCTCTGTTTCAGCTTGCTCAGTCTGATAGGGCAGAGGATCAAGCAGTTTAATTTTTTTAACTGCAAGGGTTGTAAGCCTCTTGCCTTTAGCCTTGTGACTTTTCACATCAATAAACCCCGATGCTTCTACTTCTTCATCGTCAATTGCCCGGTTGTTGATTTTCTCGTCGAAGATGATCAGGAACCTTGGCAGCCAGTCCGCTGATAACTGTATTAATTTCGAATTGGGCTCATCTCCGATAAAGTCGGTTTTTTTATCGGTACCCTCCACCTGAAAGCGTTTGAGATAGTAAAATTCCTTCTCGGCATGATAATAGACAACGCTTACAGGCTTTTTCTCATCAAATTTCTCGATAATCAGAAGGTCTTCGTCAAAGTGGTTGGAGATATCGTAATTATAAAGCCTGTAATGTCCCGATTGCATCAGGGTCAGGATTTTATCATCGCCTGAAAAGGCACCCAGTAAGCGTCCCCTGCCTTCGGTATTTAACCGCCTGATGGAGTCGTCGAACCATATATCGCGGGCCCCGAGTGTAGAAACGCCGGCTTCAGCCTGACTGATCTTCTTCACAGGATATTTGGTCAGGATATTTCCCTGCGAATTTCGGCCTTTAATGGCAAGCTCACCGAAATTGAAGTCAAAAACCGGTTTTTTGAGTTTTGGCCTTGGCTTTAAAATTACTTTTATGATTTCTGCCTCACCATTGGGATTGGCTGTAAAATACAACACTTTCGAGCCTTTGGTTCCTTTAGTCAGATTGTATTCTTTGTCGCGGGTAACGCCAACAACGGCAAACCGTTTTACATAAACGCCCCCGGTTTTGCCATCCTGGTATGCCAGGTTGTAAATGGTCCGTTCATCATTTTTACGGAAGACATCGATGTGAATGACATTTTCACCTACAAATACTTTTTCGGCAACTTTTGTTACGATCACGGCGCCATCCTCCCTGAAGATGATCAGGTCGTCAATGTCGGAGCAGTCGCAGACAAACTCGTCTTTTCTGAGGCTGGTGCCTGCAAACCCCTCAATCCTGTTCACGTAAAGTTTTTGGTTGGCAGCAGCAACCATCACAGCTTCAATATTATCAAAATTTCTTAGCTCGGTGCGCCTGTCGCGGCCTTTGCCAAATTTACGTTTAATGTTGCGGAAATACTCAATGGCATATTCGGTCAGGTTGGCAAGGTAATGCTCAACCTGAGCTTTTTCATCGCTTTGGTTTTTGATATACTCATCGGCTTTGAAGGAATTGAATTTCGAAATCCGTTTGATCTTGATCTCAGTTAGCCTTAGTATATCATCGAGAATAATTTCGCGATAAAATTGCGGTTTGTAAGGCTCGAGGCTTTGATCGATGATGGTGAGAACTTCTTCCCAGCTTCCGCATTCTTCAATGTTGTGATAGATCCGGTTCCCGATAAATATTTTTTCAAGCGAAGCAAACAACAGGTTTTCCATCAGTTCCAGTCGTCGGATGTTCAACTCAGCCTTCAACAGATCAATGGTGTATCGGGTCGATTCACGAAGGATCTCCTTTACCCCGATAAACCTTGGCTTGCCCTCCTGAATAACGCAATTGTTGGGCGAAATGGAGATTTCGCAATCGGTGAAAGCATAAAGGGCATCGATGGTAGTATCGGGAGAAACACCTGGCATAAGATGAATAACAATCTCAACCGCATTCGCTGTGTTATCGTCAATCTTCCTGATCTTGATTTTGCCTTTTTCACTGGCCGAAACGATAGTGTCAATCAGGCTTCCGGTTGTGGTTCCGAAAGGAATTTCAGAAATGACCAGGATTTTTTTATCTACCTGGTTGATTCGCGCTCTGAGCCGCACTTTGCCTCCACGAAGCCCTTCATTGTATCTGGAACAATCAGCGAGACCACCTGTCGGGAAGTCGGGGAGGAGATCAAAGTCTTTTTCCTGTAGAATTTTAATTGATGCATCAATCAACTCATTGAAGTTGTGAGGTAGTATCTTGGAGGCAAGCCCCACCGCGATTCCTTCTACACCTTGCGCCAGCAGCAGCGGAAATTTTGCAGGTAGCGTAACCGGTTCCTTGTTTCTCCCGTCGTAGGATAATTTCCAGCGGGTTGTTTTGGGGTTGAACAACACTTCCAGCGCAAACTTGCTCAGCCTTGCCTCAATGTAACGAGCCGCGGCAGCATTGTCGCCGGTGAGAATATTTCCCCAGTTTCCCTGGGTTTCAACAAGCAGATCTTTCTGGCCAAGTTGTACCAACGCATCCCCGATCGACGCATCGCCATGGGGGTGATATTTCATGGTATGGCCGATAATGTTGGCTACCTTATTGAACCGGCCGTCATCAAGGTCGTGCATGGCATGCATAATCCTGCGCTGAACCGGCTTGAGCCCATCCAGAATTTCCGGGACCGCCCTTTCAAGAATAACATACGAAGCATAGTCCAGAAACCAATTCTGATACATGCCCGATAACTGTATTGTCTTGTGTAATTCTCCTGATTCAGCTTCAGGCTGAACCTCCGGCATTTCTTCTGCAGGGTTCTCTTCGCTACCGTTTATATCTTTATTTTCTTCCATTTTTCAATACGCATTGTGCGCAAAGTTAATCCTGTCAGTTGGTTACAGGGCTTTTCGTTTTCCGAAATACCGGAGTAGTAATACTTCCGCAATGATACACAAAAGGGCGGAAACAATAAACCACTTCCAGAGACTTTTGCCTGAATTCTTACCTGCAATAATTTCGTTCAGGGGTTTCAGTCCTGATTCAAGCAGTTCGAAATGATCATTTTTTTTCACAAATTCTTCCAGCTCTTTCTGGTCAGCCAGGTTAAGGTCAGATTCTTTCCGGTTGTAATTAAAAGCCAGCAGGGTAGATACCTCATTACCACTGCTCACCTTATATATTCCGGCATCTTTTAACTGATCGTTCATAAAGATGAGGCTTTGCCCATCCACCCTGCGGAACCCGGGAATAAACCCGGAAGTACCGTCATCTTTGGTGATGCGGAAAATGTTGTCCTGAACAGGTTTGAGGTTGCCCAGGTTTATGCCGCTCTGTGTTCCTGCATAATGCATCATGGGCAATACATTCTCACTTTCGAAAGCAATGTTTAACAAGGCTGGCACAAACAAAGCATGTCGCGGCCAGTTGCTGGCTTTATCATTGGCCGGAACTGTGCTAAGATAGACTTTTCCCTCCCCTTTGTTTTGCGCTGTAAGCAGTGGATCGCCATTGCCGAGCCCGATTAATACCTGCGACGTTCCCTTACTCCTGGTTGATAGTCTGAAATGTTTGCTGATAACCGGCAGATCGGTATTGTCAGGATTCAGACCGCTTTTTTCAAACACATCGCTGAAAACCTGATGATTGGTGTTGATCAGGGTAACCTTGCTTTGAGCCGAATCCAAAACTTCAATCATATCTGTGCTCAGGGCAGTGAGCAATCCGTTCACCTGGGGAATATCAGCATCGGATGCCGGGAAGATCATCAGACTCCCACCCTGGGTTACAAACCGTGATAATTCCTGAATTGCCCCTGAGGTTATGTTTCTGAGATCGTTTAATACGATTAACCTGTAATCCTGAAAGGATGAATAGTCAGTTTTCCCTGCAATAACCTGAGTGAGTTTAATGACTGAGTCGAGTTTGAATACAGAATTCAGATAAGAATTTTCTTCCCGGGCATTGACAACGAGAACAGGGATTTTATCGGATACCCTGAACACAAAGTAATAGGTATCGTCGTAGGTAACAGGATAGTCACTGATTTCGACCAGGCCTTCCATCATCCCCGGTTGTGGATTGGCAAACGGCAAACGTACTTCAGAGGTGCCTCCTGCATTTATATTTACTGCCGCAACTGCCCGCTGACGGCCATTTATAAGCAGTTTAACCGGTATCTTCTCAAGATCGTCTCCTGAAACATTTCTGATTTTAACATTTAGTTCAGAAGTCCGGTTCAATTGAATAACCGGATTGCTGAACCAGCAGGAATCTATATAGATGTTGCGCGCTCTGGCCGTATTCAGCGAAATCAGTTGAAAATTATCCTGTAACCCTTTTGTTGGAATCCCTGACATAACTGTACTCCGCTGAAAGTCAGAGATTATGTATGCAGATTTTGAAGAAGACCTGTGGGTCGAGAGCTGATCCTGTTGCCGGGACGTAATTTCGGCAAGTGTTCTTACAGCCGGTGATATGCTTACTTCAGGCAACATCTCCAAAAATTCTTCTTTTGTAACCAATCGTTGGTGCTTGCCTGAAAAATCGTTCGTAAGTAGTTGGAACAAATCATCATTCTTGTATGCTGCTGCAACTTCTGCAGCTTTTGCTTTTGCTTCATCAAGCAACAGGCCTCTGCTACCTGCTGCTTCCATGCTGAATGAATTGTCCACGAATATGCTGACAACACTAATTTGGCCGGGCAATGACTGTTTGTCAGAGGGGATATATGGCTGAGCAAATGCAAACACCAGCAGCGTAAAGGCCAGTATTCTCATGAGCAATACCAGTAAATGCAGGAGTTGCGATTGCTTTTGTGTTTTTTGCTGCAGTTCTTTCAGGAACCTGACATTGCTGAAATAGACCTTCCTGTATTTTCTGAAATTGAAAAGATGTATGGCAATTGGTATCAGCACCGCCAGAAGGGCAAAAAGAATTCCAGGATTAATAAATTGCATAGGTACGTTGCGGATCTGATATATTCACTTCACTGCAAAATTAATCAAATCCGCTTTGTTTGAGAGCCTCGTTGCTATTAAAAATTAAAAAAGCCCGCTCAATTGAACGGGCTTCGCCTGGAACGCAGTCATTCCTGTCATTACAGCAAGATAGATTCGTTGTATTCTATTTCGAACCTACGTTTATGTTTAGCTTCATCATCGGCCAATGATTTGAAAACAGATTTAATTTCATCGTTTGGGGTTCTTGACCCAAGATCGTGATAAAGTTTAAGTGATGCCCCTGCTTTGCGCATAGCAATAACCAGTGCTTCTGAATACTTTAACTCCCTTGTAGTGTTAAGATCTATCTGGTAATCGCTGACATTCAAATCTTTCATTTGTTTGCTGGTGATACCTAAGGGAGCAATTTCTCTTACTTTTGTTAGCTTACCCATGTAGGCAAACTCTTCACGGGCATATTTCTCGAATTCCCGTTGAAGTTTAGCATTGCGGGCTTGTTTTGATAAACGGGTGAAAAAGTGTGCCGTTTCCTGCGCTGACCTGACAGCAAAATGCAGGATTTCATCAACAGATTTGAAAGTTTTCATAAGCATTGTTGGTTTAATTTTTTTCGGGTTGTACGAGAGCAACGGGTTTACTATTAATCCTTAAACCATTAAAAAGTAATTCGGAGAAATGAAAAAAAAAGTTGTCTCAGTTATGAAACAACTTCTTTGACATAATAATCAGATTATTAGTTGGTTGAAAGATAATTTATGAGTTTTCATTCAGGTTGTAAAACTTCCTGACGTGGCTTTATATCACTCTGTCAAATCTCTGGCTGTGGGATTTTCCCCTGATAGCCAGAATCAAATAGTACTTAACTAAAATTAATTCTCCTTATGAATATATTGATCATGCTCCAATTCAAATCTCAGTTTATGTTTTGCCTCTTCCAATGCCAATGAGTTAAACAATGCTTTGGTCGCTTCTGTCCGGGCTTTTGAGGCAAGATCCAGATAAAGGCGGAAAGCAGCTTTTTCTTTTTTTATTGCAAGTGCCAGTACTTCTGTATAAGTCATGGAAGGGCCCGGATCAGCATCTACAATATAATCGTTGAGCTTCAGGTCTTTTATTTGCTCAGTAGGAATATCAGTAACCCCATTTTCCCTTATTTTCATAAGTTTGGTTTTGTGTCCCAACTCTTCGTAAGCATATTGACTGAAAATTTGTTTCATCTCTGTACTAAGCGATTGTCCTGCTATACGTGTGTAAAAATCGGCTGCCTCCTGCTCGGCTGCGATAGCAAAAATCAGGATGTCTTCAAAAGAGTTAAATGAATTCATTTCCTTTTAAATTATAGTTGGATATTGGCAAAAATAGGAAATTAATTTACAGAATAATTGTGGATAGCTTCTTTATAATAACCTGATCGATTCCAGACATTTAATCTTTAATTTCACAAAAAGCATCAGAGAGAAAACGGACGTCTTATTATACTCCAAAAAATAAAGCCCCGGGAATACCGGGGCTTAGGTTAACCAACATAGCAATATGTCGGGCAATTATTTACAGTACTCCCTGATCGAGCATAGCGTTTGCTACTTTCAGGAAGCCGGCAACATTGGCACCTTTAACGTAATTGACATACCCGTCGGGCTGTGTTCCGTATTTTACACATTGTTCATGAATGCTCTTCATAATCTGGTGCAGACGCATATCAACTTCTTCGGCTGCCCAGTTAAGTTTCATGGAATTCTGTGACATTTCGAGACCTGATGTGGCAACACCACCTGCATTCACCGCTTTGCCAGGGGCAAACATAACTTTATGTTCCTGGAATGCTTCAATGGCTTCAGGGGTTGAAGGCATATTGGCGCCTTCAGCAACGCAGAAAACGCCATTTTTTACAAGTGTTAACGCATCTTCTTTGCCAAGTTCGTTCTGAGTAGCGCAAGGTAGCGCAACATCGCACTTGACTTCCCACGGACGTTTGCCCTGATGGAACTGGGCATTCGGGAATTCGTAAGAATAAGGTTTAACGATATCCTGGTTAGATGCCCTGAGTTCGAGCATATAATTGATCTTTTCGCCAGAAATGCCATCCGGATCGTAGATGTATCCGTCAGGTCCGGAAATGGTAACTACTTTACCACCAAGTTCGGTAACCTTGCGGGCAGCTCCCCAGGCAACATTCCCAAAACCGCTGATAGCAACAATTTTTCCTTTGAAATCCAGGTTCTTGGTTTTAAGCATTTCCTGTGCAAAATAAACAGCACCATAACCGGTTGCTTCAGGTCTGACAAGACTTCCGCCCCAGTTGATTCCTTTTCCGGTAAGAACGCCGGTATGCTCAAGGGTCAGTTTTTTGTACATTCCATAAAGGAAGCCAATCTCACGGCCGCCAACTCCAATGTCACCAGCAGGTACATCAGTTTCAGGACCAATCATTCTCCAGAGTTCCAGCATAAACGACTGGCAGAAACGCATAATTTCATTGTTTGATTTGCCTTTGGGGTCAAAATCACTTCCGCCTTTAGCGCCACCCATCGGAAGGGTGGTAAGACTATTTTTGAAAATCTGTTCGAAGCCGAGGAATTTCAGAATGCTGAGGTTCACACTCGGGTGGAAACGCAAGCCGCCTTTGTAAGGGCCTATAGCGTTGTTGAAATGAACCCTGTAACCAAGATTGACGTGGACTTTGCCGCTGTCGTCAACCCAGGGAACTTTAAAGGTTAAGATACGGTCGGGCTCAACGATGCGTTCGACTATGCCTGCTGTTTCAAACTGAGGGTTCTCATTGTAGATTTCTTCAATGGACTCAAGAACTTCGCGTACTGCTTGCAAGTACTCAACTTCTCCCGGATGTTTTTTCTCCAGGTCGGTCATGATTTTTTCCAGATTCATCTTTTGGATGTTTAAGGATGATTAACTTATGTGAATTTTGTAACAATGTTAATAAAATAACAGTGCAAATTTATGTTATAAAAAATGGAATTTCCAAATTTCCGATTACTTATTTTTTTGTTTCCGATTTAATTCTAAAACTAAGTTAATTTTTTCGTTTTCAGCTACTTTAGACTGATTCTAAACGCCTGTTGGTTCGAAAGGGTAACTCACTGTGCACCTTTTGCAAACGATTGCAAAGAATCTGAATTTTTAGTTTCCCGACACCTTAACTGCAACATCATTCAGGTAGGTGGTTTCTTTTATCAGTTTCCCTGATTGGTTAAATTCCTTTTCAATCCCATTGCGTCGGTTTCCGACATAGGGCACTTCGCGCCAGATTTTGCCATTCATGTGAAATGCCCGCTGGAGACCAGCTCCATTCCTAAATGAAGCATCGCCTACTTTAAATCCGAACTCATTAAAATAGTTCCATGGTCCGTCAAACATGCCCGTTTTATAACTTCCTTCAATCTTTACCATGCCATTTTCATGATAAAGATTATATGGTCCATCCAATGTATCGTTCCGGTATGTCCTCTCTTCGGTTTTTAAACCGGACGAATTCCATGTAAGTATCAAGCCGTTTTTCAAGCCGTCTGTATAGGTTTCTGATGATTCCTTCTGACCGTTAAGATACCACCTGACCGACCGCCCATTTAGTTTACCATCCTTGTATTCGGCCTCCAGTTGCTTTTTGCCGTTTTCATAATACCAGGTACTGATTCCGTGTTGGTTCTTTCCCTTAAATTGCTGAACCGATTTCAGTTTTCCATCCGGATAGTTTTCGGTTTGTTCTCTTTGGCAGGATATAAAAAGCGCGCAAAGCAAAAGGAACAGGAGTGTATGTAAAGACGGGATTCTCATCTTTTTAGCATTTAATTTACTTTAGCGATTGGCTTTTCAAGGGTTATGACAAGATTTTTTATCCGGAGCCTGTTTTTTTTCGGATTCCAAAAGTAAACCTTTGTATTACTTCTCAGAAGCTCATACTTCATTGGGACAGTTAGTCTTACTTTGCTCCAGAAACCCGGCCTACAGAAAAGATCAGCCCTTGCACCCTGCCATTGTATGGTTTCCCCGTTTTCGTCTTCAAATGAAACAACCAGAATAGCTCCATTCTCAACTGTATCTGAAAAAACTTCGATTGAGGCAACCAGATTAGCGCCTTGTTCATTTAGTGAATCGTTTAGTAAAGCCGGCGTTGGACCATAATAGCCGGGACTGAATTCAAGGCTATCTATTCTAAAAATTTCAGGCGTAAGTACCACTTTATTGAGCGTGTCCGGTTTTTCATTGATGCAATTCAAGGGATTTTTACTATAAAGGGTAACTTCAGACAAGCCTTCAAAATCAATATGGCCGGCTACACAGGGGAATCGGGCAAGAACCATGTCATTTATTTCAAACGGAACCTGCTTTGTCCAGGCGTATATAAAATAGGGAGTCGTGCAGGTGTCAAGAATCCTGGCGAGCGAATCCAGTTGAAGACCCCCACGGTTATCAACCTGCGAAAAAGTGGTCCGGCCACCCTCTGTCTGGTCGAAGTAAAAATCAAGATACCAGGGATTATTGACACTTGTGGCACGGGTAATATTTTGCTCTCCGAATTGATGGTTCCATTGGCCAATAGCTTTGGCAATTCCTCTGAATTCACCGAAATGCTGCTTACTATAGTAGCGGTTGCCGGAAATAGTCTGGATTGTCCCGGCAGAAAGGATTAACAGGATAACAAACCAAGCCCGGCGGCTGGGTAGTTTATCTGCAAAAGAAAACAACAATGCAATCAGGAAAGGAAAAGAAAAGATGAGAACACTGTGCTGCAAAACCGGGTTAACCATTCGTGAATAGAAAAAGCCGGTCAAAAACGGAACCAGGAAAAAGAGGAATGAGAAGAAGTGAAACCTGGTCAAACGCAGGCTTTTCCTGGCAAAAAATATGGAAGAAAGAAATATTGAACCGGCAATTACTACTATCCAAACCGATTCATTGAATATGTACCAGATATGGGTGAGCAACCATCCGTTCTCAGGTTTGGCGAGCCAGAGGCCGACTCCTCCTATGCTCAGGTGGTTAAGTGTTATATAGATGTGTGGGGTAAACAAGAGTGCTGCGGCTAACCCCGCTCCGATGTAGTAAGGTAAGATTTTACGGTTGAGGTAGAATAGTCCGGTAATTCCAACAATCAGCGCGAAGAGGAAGCTGAAATAATGTGTGTACATGCAGGCGGCCGCGCTGAGTGTATAGGCAATAGCCACGCCGGTTTTTGGTTTTTCGTCAGCCAGCAGGCGGGTCCAGTACCAGACCATCATCATGCTAAACAACAATCCTGCACCATACGGTCTTGCAATCTGACTATAGAGCAGCGGGAATTCAAGAAAAGCCAGAAAAGCCCCGGTCAGCAGGCCGGCGGTTTGGCCAAACCATCGGGTAAAAACCCTGATTGCGAAGTAAACAGCCAGCATACCTCCAACAGCAAAAGGCAATCTTACGGCCCATTCACCCATGCCAAACAGTTTTACCCAATAATACAAAAAGACCTGTATCCCACCGGGGTGGCCATCCACATAAAAACCCTTGTCAACCAGTTCGGAAAACGAATCAAACCTGACCCTGACCAGTGCGCTTAGTTCATCATTCGAATAGGAAAACCCAAGTCCTGTCAGGCGGAGTGCGAGTGCAACAACCAAAATGAATCCGGTCAATAGCCAAAACATCTTTTGCTGGTCACTCCTGGTTTCCCTGATTAGTTTTGCAAAATTCATAACAAAATCTTATTGATGGAAAGGGTTGATGCCATTATTTTTAGAGGAAACCCAACATTGAGGCCACTCTGAAAATGAAGAATTTGACACCAAGCCACTAAAAACACTATCCGCCAGCTGGCGGACACCAATTTTAAATTATTGAGACACAATATTATATAGAATTTGGTGCCTTGGAGCATTGGTGTCCAAACTTCTTTTTTGACTTTCCGGAGTGGACTCAACATTTAAACTTTACTTTTTACCTGAGACCTTGTTGTTTAACGATTTCAAACAGTAAAATGCCGGCAGCAACCGAAACATTCAGCGATTCTATGGTGCCTCGCATTGGGATTTTAACCACATCATTGCAACGACGCAGGTATTCTCCCGACACTCCGTCTTCTTCGGAACCCATTATGATCGCGAGAGGGCCTGTGAAGTCAGTTTCATAATAGTTTTTGTTTCCTTTTTCCGAAGCAGCCATAATTCTCAAACCGCTCTCTTTCAGATAATCGATGGTTTCTTTGAGATTGGAACTCCGGTGAACCGGCAGGATTGACAAAGCACCGGCCGAAGTTTTCATGGCATCCTCGTTGATGGGTGCCCCACCTTTTTCGGGAATGATTAGCCCATGAGCCCCGGCGCAAGCAGCCGTGCGCGCAATGGCGCCCATATTCCGCACATCTGTGATCTTGTCCAGAATCACAAAAAGCGGAGTTTCACCTTTTTCATAAACCGAAAGCAAGAGGTTTTCAATTGGTTGGAATTCAATGGGCGAAAGAAAGCATACAATGCCCTGGTGATTTCCGCGAACAAGGCGGTTTAGCTTTTCAACCGGAGCATACTGAAAGGGAATATCATTTTCGCTGATTGCTTTCCTTAATTCAGGTACAAGTTCACCCTTGAGCCCTTGCTGCATTATAATTCTGTCAATTACTTTCCCGGCTGTAATGGCTTCAAGTACCGGCCTCATACCATAAACAAGGTTGTTATCTTTCATGGTGAACGGAATTTTCAATTTGAAGTGCAAATATAGGATTTTAAGACGTGTTTGACTCTTCGTCTGATTCTCCTTGTCCGAATGCCCGTCATTGATTACTTTTATTCTGCTGTCTTTTATCAGGAAGCACTATTGTCCGGTTAAAAGTCTAATCCATTTTGACACCATGACCCCAACCACCAATGATTTACCAAATCAGATAAATAAGATTGTGCATTCCTGCCTGATTGCCTCAGACAGACAGGTTGGTGTTTTGGCGCTTTTCCCGATAAATCGGAACAAGGTGTGTCAAAGAAAAAAAAGTAAGGAATGTGATGCAAATGATTGACATAACCCACTGTTATCAATCATTTCCAACTATTCAAAAAACTTTTCCCGGACACTAGTGATCAGGAATGGTTAGACATTAGAAATTACAAATTAGTCCCTCAATAAAGGTTTTTATAGCCCGAATGAGAATAACTATCTTTGCGAAGCCTTGAAAAGGTTAAAGCTAAGGTTAAGGTTAAGCAGCTCCTAAGCATGATTCCACAACTTAATATTTACATCAGGCCCAATCTCAACCTCAAAGCTTCGGCTGCGCTTAGCTCATCGCCTCAACCTTGGTTGCTGAGCGAAGCCGGAGCACAACCTAAATCTAACCCTGAGTTACATAAGAGACATTAGAAATTTGAACTTCTTAACTTCTTACTAAAGAACCTCATGAACAATTTTCTGGTTTATAAATCCTCTGCCGGCTCAGGTAAAACCTACACACTCATCAGTGTTTATCTGCAGATTGTGCTTCGGGAACCCGCCAAATTTCGCAATATTCTGGCGATTACCTTTACCAATAAGGCTGCAAATGAGATAAAACACAGGATTGTATCTAACCTGAAGTTGCTTTCAGTAAATAATGAAGAAAATATTCCCTCCAGGTACAATCATTTGGTTGAAAGTCTGAAGAAATCTACCGGACTTGGATTTTCGGAGCTCAGCGAAAGAGCCGCTAAAGTGCTGACCTTGATCCTTCACAACTATGGAGATTTTGCTGTGTCAACCATTGACAGTTTTATGCACCGGATTATCCGTTCCTTCTCCTTCGACCTGAAACTTTCGATGAACTTTGAAGTTGAGATGGATACCGCAATGCTACAGGCTGAAACGGTAGATTCATTGCTTTCGGAAGTTGGAAAGGAAAATTATATTACCGATATATTGGTTAAGTTTGTTCAGGAAAGGGCTGAAAGCGATGAAAACTGGCAAATTGAGCGCGATCTGCTGAAATTCAGCGACAACCTTTTCAAAGAAGACACCTCTGATCTTTTACCGCGACTTGGTAAATTTACGGCGGAAAAACTGGCATCGGTCAGTAAAAAGCTGAATCAATTTCTGGCATATTACGAAAATTCATTGGTTAGCTTTGGTACAGAAGCTATGCAACGCATAGAAGGACATGGAATCGGCGCTGAGTTTTTTTCAAATGGAAGTCGCGGGATATATGGTTTTTTCAGAAAGATAGCTGAGGGTGATGTTGAGAGTGCTCTTGAACCCAATTCTTACACACTAAAAACCATTAGCGAAAATGCCTGGTTAAGTGCTAAAGCGCAAAAGAAATCCGAAGGAGTTGCCATCCTTGCATTATCGGAAGAACTCACTCAGATTTACCGAAAAATTGAAAAGCTTTCATTGGATACCGGAGGTAAATACATTCTTTACAGGAATATAAAAGGGAACCTCTATCCGATGGCTGTTTTAGGAGAATTAAACCAGCGCCTGCAGGCCGTTAAGAAGGATCGGAACGTAATTTCGATATCAGAATTCAACCGCATTATTGCCTCTATTGTTTCGAATGAGCCGGTGCCTTTTATTTATGAACGAACCGGCGAAAGGTTCCGCCATTATTTGATTGATGAATTTCAGGATACTTCTGTGCTTCAGTGGAACAACCTATTACCTCTGGTGGAAAATTCGCTGTCGCTCAATGGTTCCAATATGATAGTTGGCGATGGAAAGCAGGCCATATACCGTTTCCGGAATGGCGAAGTAGAACAGTTCGTCCGGTTGCCCGACATTGACAACCCATCCGGAAACCCGATTCTGCAGCAGCGGGCGCAGGTTCTTGCCCGCGAATACGCTCCCAATCAACTGGATTCCAATTTCCGGTCTAAGTGCGAAGTCATTGACTTCAACAATCGTTTCTTTGAATATGCTGCCAACGCATTCCTGCCTGAATTCGGCAAAGTTTACGATGGTGTTACCCAGATATCAGACTCAAAAAATACCGGTGGTTTTGTCAGTATTGAATTTTATGAAGGTGACAAGAAGGAATTTGACGAGTACAATTGTGATAGGGTTATGCAACTGGTTGAAGAGCTTACGGCCAAAGGCTACCAATCCGGCGACATTACAGTGCTGTGCAGATCGAACAAGGATGCTTCTTCCATAGCTTCATTTCTGAATGCCAATGGAGTGAAAGTGGTTTCGTCCGAAAGCCTTTTACTCAGTAAATCACCTGAAGTAAATTTTTTGATCAATTTTCTGACTTTTCTTACTGACAATGAAAATGCGATTTGCAGAACTGCTGTTGTTGCATATTTATTTCAAAAATCAGAAAATCAAGATTCTGATGTGAATCAATATTATACTGAATCCCTGAATTCAGCCGGATTTATCGCTTTGCTGAAGCGTGCAGGTTTTGATATTTCACCAAATAGTTTTCAGGGAATGTCCTTGTACGATACCGGCGAAGAATTGATCCGACTATTCGGACTTCATCTGAAATCACCGGTTTACATGCAATTCTTTCTCGATGAAGTGCTCAAATATTCAAATGGGAAGAATGTAGCACCTGCCGGGTTTCTGGAGTACTGGGAACAAAAAAAATCAAAACTTTCGGTGGTACTTCCACGGTCGCATGATGCCGTTCAGATTATGACCATTCACAAATCCAAAGGGCTGGAGTTTCCAATTGTTATTTATGCTTTTGCCGATGATGATGTTACCAGGTTAACCCGAAAATCAGCCTGGGTAGAACTGAAAGATACTGACCTTATGGAACTTGAAGTGGTCATGCTTAAAATTGATAAGAAGCTTGAGAAAACCAGGTTCTCTGAAATATACACGACCGAATACAACAAGACAAAACTCGACCTTTTGAATCTGATCTATGTAGCATTTACCCGGGCTGCGGAGCGGCTGTATGTGCTGACCGCGAAGCCGCCAAAAGAGCTGGATGAGCTTAAGTCTGTCACTGCTTTGCTGAATGCTTTTCTTGTTTCGGCTAAAATTTTTGATCCGGGCAGAACCATTTATGCTTTTGGCGATGAAACTAATGCTAAAGCCACAAAAAGTGCTATGCAAGCTGAAAAAGCTAAGCCCGATGATTTTCTCACCAGTAACTGGCGAAACAGGCTGGTATTTGCCGGCCGCGCCCCACGGGTATGGCAGGCTGAAAGCCCGGGTGGGGGACAGGCCAGTGGCAATCTTTTACACCTGGCTTTGTCGATGATGATCATCCCCGGAGATGTTGAACCTGCTTTATTAAACCTGGTCCGGCAAGGCTATATTACAGATTCAGAGGTGTTATCACTCAGTGGAAAACTCAACCAGTTGCTTGGGCATCCATTAGTTAAGCCATTTTTTGATGGTTCCGGAAAGGTGGCAGTTGAGATGGAAATTCTGGCTCCAGGTGGCAAAAGTTTTCGTCCCGACCGAATCGTCTTCCACGAAAGCCAAACGGATGTAATCGATTACAAGGCAGGCAGACCGCTGGAATCCCATAAAAACCAGATCAGGAAATACGCTTCACTACTGCATGATATGGGATGCCCCGGAATCAGGGCTTGGCTGGTTTATCTTGAAAGCCCGGTGGAGGTGGTGGAGGTGAAGTGACAGCAATTTAAAGGAGTAATGCAGGATTTGTATAAACGCTGAAGTAATCAAGGAAATACCAATAGACCATGTAATCGTTTAGCATAGCAGATAAACAAATGTCTTCATTGATTTCTGATAAAGTATCCTTGGTTTTATTTACGCCCGATCAGGGTGCATCTAATGAATTCTAAGCAAAATTCGCCTTGCATATAGATTTTAAACGCTAAGTCCAAATGAATATAGCAAGTGGACTGCTCTTCAGTAAGCCCCAAAAACCAATTTCAGTAACTGAAATCGAATTCTTGATTTTTTGCAAAAAAAAAGCCCGGACTTTCGCCCGGGCTTTTTAACGCCGATGACTATAATTCTTCAACTTTATTTCTGGCGTCGAAAACTTTCTTCATGCCATAGCCAGCGGCCATGGAAATAAGAAGTACGATACCGCCGCCGATGGGAGCGGTTCCTCCGCCTCCGCCGATCGGGTCGCCACCAACGGGTGTGCCGTTGCCGTTACCACCCGGACCGGGTTGGGCAAACATAAACAGTGGTGCAACTACAAAGGCTCCTGTTACGATTAACTGAATGATTCTTTTTTTCATATAGATGATTTTTTGAGTTTGGTTTTGAATAAGTGATTATTAAAAGGTTAAGCACCTCCCCCCTTGGGGAAAGGGGGAGATGCGAAATTGAGCCTATTTAATAAATACTTTTTGATTAACAGTGCCCTGGGCAGTGGTTACCTTCACGATGTAAGTACCAACAGCAGCCTGCATCGGAATGCGGGTTACCGAGGTGCTGCTCATGGAGGCGTCTTTGAGTTCGCGGCCGGTCATGTCAAATATGCTGACTTCGCCGTTGAGGCCGGTGGTGTTGTTAATAACCACGGTGCGCTCATAGCTGTAAACGAAGATACCGCTGTTGGCCGGATCAGAGATACCGGTGGCTGCCTTGAAGTGCAGTTTGAAACGGGCTTCGTTTTCGCTGGTCACATAGTTGAAGCTATAAACCGGGTTCAGCCTGAGGTCCTGAATGGTATTGAGTTTCAGGTCTTCGAGCAGGA
>JBBQIQ010000018.1:0-36059 GCA_038325075.1 Bacteroidales bacterium
ATTGACATTTGTGTTCTCGGGGCCTATCAGGTTTCGGAAAACGGCGATCTTGCCAACTGGTCAACTGGAGATCCCAACGATGTGCCTGCCGTTGGCGGAGCCATGGACCTGGTAGCAGGTGTTAAAACTATTTTTGTCATAACCCAGCACAATACAAAAAGCGGAGAATCAAAGATTGTAAAAGAATGTACCTATCCGCTTACCGGAAAAAATGTTGTAAGCAGAATCTACACGAATCTTGCAGTAATTGATGTTACCGACAAGGGACTTTTCGTAAAGGAACTTGCACCTGACATCAGTTTTGAATACCTGCAGCAGAATACAGATGCCACATTGTTTCAGTACCATACAAAATGATTGACGCTACAATGACAGATAACATGAACAAAGCTGATATTAAAGATCAAAATACAAGCAGCAAGGTGTTGTATCAACAGGCTTGTGAGTTTCTTCCGGGCGGCATCAGCCGCAATACGGTTTTCCGATTGCCACATCCCTATTATTTAAAAAGTGCTTCCGGCTGCTACCTGAAAGACATTGACGGAAACGAGTATATTGATTTTGCCAACAACATGGCTGCCCTGATTCACGGGCATACCCACCCGGCAATAGAGGCTGCCGTCATTGAACAGTTGAAAAAAGGTACGGCATGCACTTTTGCAACAGAGGCAGAACTAAAATTAGCGGAATTACTCTGTAATAGAGTTGAAGGGTTTGAGAAAATCCGTTTTGTAAATTCAGGAACCGAAGCGGTGATGGCCATGATAAAAGCGGCAAGAGCTTTTACCGGACGTCCTAAAATGGCCAAAGCAGAAGGTGCTTATCATGGCACCTATGATTTTGCTGAAGTTAGTCAGACATCAAATCCATCAAACTGGGGTAGCATCAACAGCCCGCAAAGCAATCCGCAGGTTTTTGGTACACCATCCGGTGTTACTGACAATGTAATTGTATTTCCATTTAACGACATTGAGAAAACCGTTGCAATCCTGGATAAACATGCCAGGCAAATTGCCTGTGTTGTGATTGATCCGATACCACACCGTGTCGGACTGGTTGAAGCAACGCCTGAATTTATTGAAGCCATTTATCAATGGACCCGAAAAAACAATGCTTTAATGGTATTTGATGAAGTTGTTACCTTCCGGGTTAATTATGGCGGAGCCCAGCAAAATTACACCTGCAAACCGGATCTAACGGCTTTGGGCAAAATAATCGGAGGTGGTTTCCCGGTAGGTGCTATAACAGGAAGTTCTGACATTATGAAAATAATGGATCCGAGAGAACCAAAAGTGCTTTTCCCATTATCAGGTACATTTTCTGCAAACCCGATGACAATGACCGCCGGCAGGGTTGCCATGGAACTATTTGACAATGATGCTGTTGTGAAATTAAATCATATTACGCAAAAGGCAATTGAGCAAATAAAAGAAGCAGTAAAAGTTGCAGATGTTCCTGTTTCAATTACCGGTGCCGGCTCAATGTTTCGCATTCATTTGAGAGAATCCCCCCCCGCAACATACAGGGAAGCTTATCAGAGCAAAGAAATTACCATGTTGATCGACCGCCTTCTTGATTATTTATTAATCAATGAAAAAATTATTATGATAAATACATGCTCCTGTATGTTCTCAACTGCAATAACCCAAAAGGAAGTTGACAAACTCTCAGAAGGATTGCTGAATGGATTTAAGGTCATTAAACCTGAACTTGATAAACTGTTAAAATAAATTAGCATGAACGAAGTCTATATATGCGATGCAATACGAACACCCATCGGCAAATACGGTGGTGCACTTTCATCAGTCAGAACAGACGATTTGGCAGCGATTCCTTTAAAAGCCTTAATGCAGAGAAATCCCGGCATTGATTGGCTTGAAATTGACGATATTGTTATGGGTTGCGCCAATCAGGCAGGGGAAGATAACAGAAATGTTGCCCGCATGGCGCTTTTGCTCGCAGGTTATTCTGAATCCATCTCAGGTGCAACAGTAAACCGTTTGTGCGGCTCAGGAATGGATGCCATTGGCATTGCTGCAAGAGCCATCAGGTCTGGTGAATCAAACCTGATCATTGCCGGCGGTGTTGAAAGCATGTCAAGAGCCCCGTTTGTTATGGGAAAGGCAACTGAAGCTTTTTCAAGGGCGGCTGAGATATTTGATACAACAATCGGATGGCGGTTTATTAACAAAGAGTTTAAGAAAAAATTCGGCACTGATTCAATGATTGAAACAGCGGAAAACATTGCATCGGAATACAAAATAAGCCGCGAGGAACAGGATATTTTCGCCCATTCCAGCCAGGAAAAAGCTGCCAATGCACAACAGAAAGGGTATTTTTCAGATGAAATCATACCTGTTGCAGTACCCGTGAAAAAAGGTGAAAGTATTATTTTTGATAAAGATGAACATCCGAAATTAACGTCACTGGAAAAGCTATCTGCATTAAAGCCTGTTTCGAATGAAAACGGAAGTGTTACCGCGGGTAACTCTTCGGGCATTAACGATGGTTCATCTGCATTGATCATCGCTTCATCTGATGCAGTTAAGAAATTCAATTTAATACCCAAAGCAAAAATTCTTGGCATACAAACAGCCGGGGTTCCTCCACGCATTATGGGTATGGGGCCCGTTCCGGCAACAAACAGGTTGCTCGGCCGATTGGGTTTAAAACTCAACGATATTGACATTATTGAGCTGAATGAAGCTTTTGCCGCCCAATCGCTTGGATGTATGCGTGAACTTGGCCTGGATAATAATGACCAGCGATTAAATCCGCTTGGCGGCGCCATAGCGATTGGCCACCCACTTGGGATGACCGGTGCAAGAATTGTAATTTCAGCCTATTATCAGTTACAACGTTCATCCTCCCGAAAAGCACTTTGTACGATGTGTATCGGTGTTGGTCAGGGTATTTCCATTGTTTTGGAAAAGGTTTAATTCCCGCGAACCCGGTATATTGATAATTGATTTACAGCAACTTAAATTTAGCAGATAAAGATCTGACTTTTTGCTCACCTCTTTCGCTTCTTTCATTTCCTTCTGGATGACAGCCTGCCTGACGACAGGTCAGAATTTCCGGTTCGTATCCCGGGCTCAAATCATAGCATTGAAAGAAAAAAAATCAAATGCTGAGCCCATTCTGAAAACTTTGAGCTTGACACCATCCCGATCACGTACGTATGGGATCGGGACACTAAAACACTATCCGCCAGATGGCGCACACCAATTTTAATTGTTGATATACATTATCATACAGAATTTGGCGCCTTGGTATCAAACCTTCTTTTTTGACTTTTCGGAACAGGATCAATGCTTGAATGCAATTGCGGAAATTATAGTCTATAAAGAAATCAGGAGAGAAAAGTACATAAAAAAAGCCGGCAAAACCGGCTTCAATTTCGGGTGGAATATGGGGCTCGAACCCACGACCTTCTGAACCACAATCAGACGCTCTAACCTACTGAGCTAAAACCACCATGTTTGTTAAGTGTGGCAAAAGTAATATATTTAGCTGAAATACTAAAATTTTTCAGACAAGATTTTTAATTCCCGGGATCATCATTTCTTGTAAATTTGCTATCATCAAATATTGGCAGAATCAGTCAGTAACCCGATTGAGGTTTGGTAAACCTGATTCCAGAAGCAATTGACGGATATGTTTGAACATAAAATTTTGTCCCGATAATCAGTCATAAAACGTAATATTTTTACCAAAACGAACTGTATTGCTGTTTAAAAAGAAACTGTTACCCGAAGGAAGTCTGTCAGCCAAATCATGGATAAAACTGCGGAATAATAAAACTGCAGTAGTTTCGATGGTTATTATTCTGCTTGCAACGCTGGTGGCCATTCTTGGTTACCTTATTACACCTGACTCTACCCCTTTTGCTAACAACCAACACCTGGAGATTGCTGCATGCAAACCCGGATTCAGGGTGCAACTATTGATGGTCCGTAAAAATGAACCGGCCTCAGACTGTAGCCTGATAAAGAAATTTATTTTCGGTTGTCCGTCACCCTACATTGCCGTTCCAATCAGCAGTTTTCGGTTTTCAAAGGATGAGATCGTGCTTGTACCCTATGACAAAGCCGGTTATTCTGACAACTCATCCCTCACTTATACCTATAAGTTAGCCGATGTCGTCTATCCCCTTGTTGATACATCAAAGGTACTGACTGAGAAAAATCAGGCAACCGACATGGATGGAAATCCAATTATAACTGACGCCCATAAATTGCAAAAATTGGTTTTAGAAGACCACCTCGTCAAACAAACATACCTCCTTGGCACCGACAGGTTTGGTCGGGATGTTTTGAGCCAGTTGATGATCGGCACCAGAGTAAGCCTGTCTGTAGGGCTTATTTCCGTTTTGATTTCGCTGGTACTTGGAATTCTATTGGGGGCATTGGCCGGCTTCTTTCAAGGGCGTACCGACGATCTGATCATCTGGTTTATCAACGTGATCTGGTCGATACCGACTTTATTGTTGGTAATAGCAATCACCTTTGCATTGGGCAAGGGATTCTGGCAGGTATTTATTGCTGTTGGATTAACCATGTGGGTTGAAGTAGCCCGGGTAGTGCGCGGACAGATACTCAGCCTGCGCGAGAAGGAATTCGTGGAAGCAGCAAGGGCACTGGGATATAAAAACAGCCGGATTATCATCAGGCACATTTTGCCAAATACAATGGGGCCTGTTATTGTGATTTCTGCAGCCAATTTTGCATCAGCCATCCTTATAGAAGCTGGTTTGAGTTTTCTGGGCATCGGAGTACAACCGCCCATGCCGTCATGGGGTACCATGATAAAGGAAAACTATGCCTACATTATTCTTGACAATCCATGGCTGGCAATTTTACCGGGCATTTGCATCATGGTGCTGGTACTGGCATTTATGCTGATAGGCAATGGCTTGCGCGATGCTTTGGATGTTAAGACAGGGCCTGTGGGTTAGGTTGAGGTTGAGATTGAGGCGATGAGCTGAGCAGCTTGCCCCGCAGAAACGGAGTGGATGCGGGGGAGCCGAAGCTTTGAGGTTAAGCCTGCCCGGCTTACAAATTAGTTTCTAAAGCATGATTCCTTAGCCAGTCAGACAGGGTTAAGGTTGAGTGAGGTAAAACTCCCTTTATTATAAATGAACCATCATTCGAAAATATCTGTTCCGTATTGGTTAATTAATCCAAATCAGCATTTATAGCCTGTTATAAGTCGCTTAACAGGAAATAGAACAGTTGATGGTAAATCTATAATATTTTAATTTTTATGCTTGTATTCCAGGTTGCCACATCCAACTCTTTTATCGAAATTCCTGCATTCCCCCTTTAGAAATGAGAACTTCAGCATCAGGTAAATATCCAAACCATAAAAATCGCTGAACCCAAAAAAACTGCCAAGTTTGTCGGTACCTATAACCAGATTTCGAAACCTTGCGCTAAATCCGAGCCTTGGATACCGGTAATTATATAAAACAAAAGGTAGGGCAAATTCAAGGTAATCACTTTCCCACCTGGGTGTAAGCGAAAGTTGCGGAGGGCGCACGACCTCAGCATTGCTTATTATTAGTGGCTGAACAATAGTTGCATTCAGATAAATGGCTTTGTTGATTCTGATATCGGCCTGTAAACTTATGGCTGCAGGAAGCCAGATCGAAAAAGGTTTTTGCTGAACTAAGGTATTTGAGTCTCCTGAGAATTCATAACTGGCTGTCTTCAGGAGTTTATCAAAGTTGTCGAATGAATTTCTGCTAATATCAGACCAGTATGCTTGCCGATCGGAGAGATCCAGATACCTGGCATCATTCTTATATTTTATCCGGCCAAAGTCAATGATGGATAACCCAATCCGATAATAATAAGGCTCATAAGGGTACTCGCATGGCATAGAATAACCCTTATTCGAATGGCCTTTTACCTTCTTTTGATAGGTCACTCCAAAGTCGATACCTAATCCGCTTCCACGAAATAGTTTATCCGGAATGAGAATGTCATTGTTATTATAATCAACAGGTATAGACAATCCCATTTGTCCGTTAATGTTATACACAATAAGTGTATCGCCATTGGGCACCATGTAATCAATATTGTCAACAAACCCAAAGACACCTGCAGTCCCAAGCAATCCTTTCATTGTGATCCCGGCAGCCCAGTGATCGCGGTTACGTTTATATACCACCCTTGAATAGGAAGCAGAAATTTCAGCAAAAGCGAGGGCTGCTATCCTGAAGTTATGCTCGTTAATAAAGTTAATTTTATGAAGAGGTGAAAAATTCAGGCCTTCAGCAGCAAATTTAGCAACTTCATAAGGCACTGTGCTGCCCGATATAATAGTCCTGAAAGAAGTTGAAAATCCAAACGCCTGATCCTTATGGGCAAACATAGCTGATGGGCCCATTACCCTGACCTCTGTATAAGTATCTTTCAAATCTGTATTAAACTGATCGTAAAACGCACGATTATCCTCACCATGCTCAGGAAATTTAGCTCCGGGCGTAAAAAATCTCGAAAATTTGTATTCGTCTTTGGCAAGGTAGATATAATTGTTTTCAACATTTATATGCAAGCCAAACGGCATGATATCAAGATAAAGTTTTGAATTGAGGATTGAGGTTGGGTTAATCAGACTGCCTGTTATACCAGCATAGTTACTGTTAACAAACCCATGCATCTCCTGAGCAGCAGATTGTCGGGTGAATATCCAGAGCAATAACAAAGTTACAATGAGTCTAATCCCAGGCACGAAATAGTAAATTAGATTATGATTGCTGACAATCCCGATCAGTGCTTTATAAGGATGTAAAGGTATAAGTTTCTTTATAAAGTCGCCAGATCATTCATAATATTTTTATGAATTAATAACTGGATTAACGAATAAAAGCATTCCTTAGTATCAAGATACTAACACCCAAATTGAGCGATTCAAAAAAGTGATTTGCTCAATCGATTAGGAAATTGTAAGCAATTCACTTAAAAGTGTTTCATGGGTTAGGTGAATTTCAACTATTTCCAAATCGGGGGTTACCTATTTATAGCGATTTTTCGCTACACTCAAATCACTCAACTTAGGTAACATATAAAAAGTTTTCTATTCAAATTAAATCTTGCGACAGGCATGTCGGACAATGAACCATCCAATCAAACTTTTTGTTAATATTGCCGTTTAAACTCCGTTTATTCTCCAATTTCTAATGTCCTATAAATGAACAAGAAAAATCTTTACTTCTGGATCATTACCATAATAATAACATTATTATCGGTTGTTTATCAGCGGGCAACCGGCCCCACTTACCCACTAAGAGGGAAAGTAACCCTGGGGAGTGAAACAGTAAAATACAAACTATTAAGATCTTATGGTGGACCTGATAACGCAGAAATCAGTATCAATGATCCGAATGGTAAACTTAACGGTACATTCACATACAAACGCTACAATAGCCAAGATGAATGGAACAAGGTACCAATGACTCATCAGGGCGGTAAACTTGTGGCATATATTCCTCATCAGCCACCTGCCGGAAAAGTTATGTATGAAATCACTTTGACAGATGGTAATTCCAGCCAGAAAATCACTGAGAAACCTGTAGTTCTAAGGTTTAAAGGCGATGTTCCTGCAGGAATTCTAATCCCTCATATTATATTGATGTTTCTGGCTATGCTGTTCTCAACCCGAACCGGTATTGAAGCACTGGCCAAAGGCAGTAAAACGCTTAGTCTCGCAGTGCTTACGACTATTTTTCTGATTGGTGGCGGGCTGATTTTTGGACCGATTGTTCAAAAATATGCCTTTGGTGAATATTGGACTGGCTGGCCATTGAAAGGGATTTTAAAATTTGGGGACCTCACCGACAACAAAACGGCTATAGCCTTTCTTTTTTGGATAATTGCCATTTACAGATTATGGAGAAATAAAAACCATAAAGGCTGGGCGCTGATAGCAGCTATTGTAATGCTGTTGGTGTATTTGATCCCTCACAGTACGCTTGGATCCGAACTCGATCATACCAATCCTTCCGGACAGTAAACCAATGTTTATTACTTATCTGATAATTGCCATAACAGCAATCAGTTCTATCCTGGCTTTTAACAATCATGCAATCTCTGAAAAGCTTCTTTTCAGCCCATACATGATTAATAGTCACAAACAAGGCTATCGTTTCCTTTCACATGCATTGGTTCACGGTGATTGGATGCACCTTCTCGTGAACATGTTTGTACTGCTTTCATTCGGACTTGCAGTTGAGTCATATTATAATCTGTTTTTCGGCAACAAGGGAGCATACCTGTTCTCACTTCTCTACCTGGGAGGGATAGCGCTTTCCTCAACACCTTCATTTGCAAAGTACAAATCCGATCCTGGTTACAGAGCTGTCGGTGCATCAGGGGCAGTTTCAGCAGTTGTATTTGCAAGCATCCTTATCCAGCCGCTTTCTCCCATAAGGTTTGTATTTCTGCCTGTTGATATTCCGGCATTTATCTTTGGCGCTTTGTATTTGATCTATTCAGCCTATATGGTAAAAAAAGGCACCGATAACATAGGACATGATGCTCATTTCTGGGGCGCTCTCTTCGGATTGGTGTTTACTGGAATCCTGAAACCAGCCCTTTTCGTTGGCTTTCTTGGTCAGATTGGAAACTTCTTAGGTTTTTAGTTGAGGGTTGGGTCAGGGGGATAATTTACCCATAAAGAGTATTCCCTGCCCAGTTTTTTCAGTGTTAGCCCCCACAGATCAAGTGGATTGCTCTTGATAACCTGTTTAAAATCAATAAGGGAAACAACCCAGGATTTTTCCTCCAGTTCCCGGTCAAGCTGTTGGGCTGACCAACCGCTGTATCCAACAAAAAACCTTATTTCATCTTTACTTAGTTTATGTTCTCTAATCAGATCCCTTACAGTATCCATGTCTCCTCCCCAATATAAGCCTTCAAGAATCGGGACACCATCATCAATCAGATCGGGACGGGTATGAATAAAAAACAGACTGTCAGTCTTAACCGGACCTCCGAGAAAAACCGGGGCTTCAAATCCTTCGAATTCAGCGGCTATATCACCTAATTTTACATCCACCGGTTTGTTGATAATCAGCCCGAATGAACCCTCAATACTATGATCTGCCAACAGAATTACAGACTTCCTAAAGTAAAAGTCCTGTAGGAAGGGTACGGAGATCAGTATCCGGCCGGCAATTGGTTCTATTTTTAGTGGTTTCATCGGTTCAGTTTCTATACTCTTTCATGAAATTGGTTTTAAAAGATGATTTTCTAACTCTCAGCAAATAATCATTTCTGCTATTAGTTAATTCACTTATGAATAAATCATCTTTTCACTTAAAAGTCATAGTTTTTTCCCATTTTAGTTAACCCGGACAATTCCGGGAAATGCTAATATTATCTTTTGTTCAGTATCCCCAGACTAAAGGCTATTTTATACTTTTGTACCTTTAAGCGGTTTTACAAATCTTAACCGCAAATTCCATACCATTATATCTATGGCAAAATCCCAGAATGAGGAATTGTTTGTTCGTTTACGGCAGGAATACCCTATTTTCAATTATGAAAATTTCGACCTTAAAGCTATTGAGGATGAACTAATTATTGTGTTCAGTTTTAATATTGACGAGAAATACTATTTTCATCCAACTGTAAAAATAAAGACTGGCAAGTTGGTAAATAATCTTTCTCAAAAGGTTGAACAAATAAGGCCATTGTTAGAAAACATTGCTTTTAACATCGGCATGATTGAACTTATCAGCTATTGGAAAGCTGCTTGTCCACCCATTATTCAGGTAATGCCAGTCAAACTTACAGCCAATCAGTCAAATTGGTGGAAGAAACTCTACTTCAATGGTCTTGGCGAGTTCTTTTATCTGAATTCGATTAATACAGAAAATAATAGTTTCGTGAACATAAAGTCTTTAGGAGAAACAGAGTTTTTACCCCAGGCCTTTGAAGTAGAAAACGAGTACATTGTTCCAATCGGAGGTGGAAAAGATTCAGCGGTTACCCTCTCCATACTCAAAGCGAATGGGAATAGAATTATACCGCTGATTATGAATCCACGGGGAGCAACCACAGAGACTGTAAAAGCGGCCGGACTAAGCCTGGATGAAACTCTTCTGATATACAGAACCATTGACCCCGTGCTTATTGACTTAAATAATCAGGGATTTTTGAACGGACATACCCCATTCTCAGCTATGCTCGCATTTTACACGCTGATTTGTTCGGCATTAACTGGTTACAGAAACATTGTGCTTTCTAATGAAGGAAGCGCAAACGAATCAACAATACCAGGCACTGGCATAAATCATCAGTATTCAAAATCTCTGGAGTTCGAGAAAGATTTCAGGTTTTATTACAAAGAATACATTTCCGGAAGTTTTAACTATTTCAGTTTACTAAGGCCTTTGAGTGAATTGCAGATAGCAAAAATATTTTCAAAGTCCACTGAGTATCATGATGTTTTCCGGAGTTGTAACGAAGGAAGTAAAACCGATTCCTGGTGCGGAAAGTGCCCGAAGTGTCTTTTTACCTTTATCATGCTGTCGGCTTTCCAGGGGTTGGATGAAGCTGAAAGGATTATTGGAAGGGCCATGTTGAATGACCCGGAAAATGAGATCACTTTTGATGAACTGACGGGCTATGCCGCAACAAAGCCGTTTGATTGCGTGGGCACAACACTTGAAGTTAAACAGGCATTGGCGATGATAGTAAATCAGCAGAAAAACAGGCCTCTCCCCTACCTACTTTCACGGTTTGTTGATAAAATGACCGAAAAGATACCTCAACCCGATTTTAGTAAAATAGAGGAAGCACACTTTATACCGGACAATCTGGTTCATCTCCTAAAACCCTATTTGCAATGAGAAGCCTGATCAGATCAATAATGAATGGTAAAAAGGTACTTATTCTTGGATATGGTCGTGAAGGCAAATCCAGTTTAAAGCTTATTCGCGATACATGCCCCGGTCTTGAGTTAAGCGTTGCAGATTCAGATCAGACAATTATTGAAAGAAATCCAGAGCTAAAACAGGATGGAATAACCGTCATTTGTGGTCAGGGCTATCTCGATCAAATAAACAGCTTCGACCTTATCCTTAAATCACCGGGGGTTTCACTTAAAGACCCTGAAATGAAAATTGATCCCGGAAAAATAAGTTCGCAAACCGATCTTTTCCTGAGGGCCTATTCACACCAGATTATCGGAGTAACAGGTACAAAAGGGAAAAGCACCACAGCTAGTCTGATATACCACATCTTTAAAATATACACCGAAAATGCACTGTTTGCCGGTAACATCGGAGTACCTCCTTTTAATCTTGTTTCAGATATTAATCCCGAAACCAGAATTGTATGTGAATTATCCTCACATCAGTTGGAATACATCAGCAAAGGCCCGCACATTGCGGTATTATTGAACCTTTATCAGGATCACCTCGACCATTATGCATCTTTCTATGATTATCAGATGGCTAAATTGCAAATTGGCCTGAAACAGTCAGAAAGCGACTACTTTATATGGGCAGCCGGCGACATTAACATTCAAAAATTGCTGGCGCAACATACTTTAAGAAGTAGAATTCTTCCTGTTTACCGGGTATCTTTCAAAGGTAACGGGGTCGGAATTTCAGGAGACAATTTGATTTTAAGAGTAGGGCCAGGTGAGCGTATCGTTGCTCCGGTAAATTCTGAGACTAAACTCAGGGGAGAGCATAACCTGATTAATATCAGCATTGCCGCAGCATCAGCTTCGTTAATGAATATTCCGGAGGATATTATTGCCCTGGGCATAGCCTCTTTCGACCCCCTTGAGCATAGAATTGAATACGTTGGAACTTTTAAAAACAAAAAGTTTTATAACGATTCAATCTCAACAATACCAGAAGCTACAATTGCTGCAATTAAAACACTAAAGAAAGCTGATACGCTCATTCTGGGCGGTTTTGACAGAGGGATAGATTATTCAGGATTAATTGAATTTCTAAAGGGGCTAAAAGAAACGAAACTGGTATTCACAGGGCCCGCTGGCAAAAGGATGATGGAGGAATTTGTTAACAGCGATGGAAGTCTAAAAAATGTTGCATTTACAGATGATTTCAGGCAAGCTGTTTACCATGCAATTTCATTAACTCCTGATGGCGGCACTTGCCTGCTTTCGCCCGCTGCTGCCAGCTACGACTATTTCAAAAACTTTGAAGAAAGGGGAAGATGTTTTAAAGAAATTGTTAAGAAATAAAAAAGCCCTTATATCAATTGACATAAGGGCAAATAATTGAGAAGAAAAACTATTTATTGTCTTCAGCCTCCTTATTTTCCGCCTTATCGGCTACTACTGTAGGTTCGGGCATTTCCTGCGATTTAGGCTTCTTTGCAACTTTGGTTTTTGGTTCTGCAACCTTTGGATTGGTTTTAGGTTCAGCAACTGTTGCTTTCTGCTTTACTTCCGGTTTTTCAGGCTCGGATTTTGCTTGAGAAGAAACTAATTTTCCCACGATTTTTCTTTTTGGCCTGCTGACTCCATGTGAGCCCATGATTATTTTGCCACGTTTGGATTTTTTGTCTCCTTTTCCCATAATATTCAGATGTTATATTATTTAAAATAATGTGTTAAAATTACAACAAAAATCAAGATGAGGCCAGCATATTAATAATAATTGTAATAATTCAGCTTCCTTTTGAATATTTTTATACCTAAGTTGAGCGATTGGAGTGCAGCGATAAATCACTTTACTTAGGAAAACCCCGATTTGGAAATGTTTGCAATACACCAAAGCCTTGAAATTGTTTTATTGTGAATTGCTTACAATTTCCTTATCGATTGAGCGATTTTCTTTTTCAAATCGCCCAATTTGGGTTATAGTAACCTCCTGAACCAGGCTTTAAAGAAAAAGTTTATTAAATTGCAAAGAGATTCGATTCGAATGTTCTATTTAGTGCCTTTCATAGCCAGTTTAGAAAATAAAATTTTACCTCTTTTTCATGTATCTTTTCGATTCTTTAACGAATGATTTGAATGATTGTTAAATCAAAAAAAAACCTTACTTTTGCGCCACAAATTAAAGAAGCAATGGTAAAGAAGTCCGATAATACAGAAGAAAAAATCATGGCCGTTGAGGAGGCCCTTAGTAAATCTGAAGTTTTCATAGAAAAGAATCAAAAACTACTGACTATCATACTTGGTGTGATAGCCCTGCTTGTGATTGCATACTTTGGTTTTCAGCGCTTTTACCTGATACCAAAGGAAAAGGATGCCCAATCACAAATGTTTATGGCTGAGAAGTATTTTGAACAGGATTCCCTTAAACTTGCTCTTAACGGTGATGGTATGTATCCAGGATTCATCCAGATAATCAGCGATTATGGGATGACAAAATCCGCTAAACTTGCTCACTACTATGTAGGTATTATCTCATTAAATGATGGGAAATATCAGGATGCCATCGACCATCTGGAAAAATTTAACCTCAAAGATGAATTGGTTTTACCTATGGCTAAAGGAGCCATTGGTGATGCTTACATGGAATTGGGTAAAGTTGGTGAAGCTGCTGAATATTATCTAAAAGCAGCTGATTTGAGGAAGAATGATTTCACTACCCCTGTTTTTCTACAAAAAGCGGCATGGGCGTTTGAAGATTCAGGTAATAAGGAAAAGGCGCTCAAAGCTTATGACAGAATTCGCTTAGAGTATCCGCGCAGTGCGGAAGCCAGAGATGTTGAAAAATACATTACAAGATTAAAAGGTAATTAATAAAAAATTATTCTGTATCCCCATTATTAAACACCTGGAAACAGGTGTTTTTTTTATTCCAATCAGTTAACCCTGAATTTTGTTGAAACAGTTAATTTTACAATTTTATCTGAATTAAATAAGTAGGTATGAAAAAAGTCAGGATTGTTTTTATGGGCACCCCGGAGTTTGCTGTTGAGTCGCTCAGGCAGTTGATTGAGAATAATTATGAAATAGCCGCAGTAGTAACCGTACCTGATAAGCTTGCCGGAAGAGGGCTAAAACTTAAAGAATCTGCCGTTAAACATTTCGCTGTGCTTATGGACATACCAGTAATACAACCGCAAAGTTTGAAAGATCCGGAGTTTATCAACGGGTTAAAATCGCTTAATGCAAATTTGTTTGTGGTCGTTGCCTTTCGTAAACTACCCGAAGAAGTATGGAGGATGCCTGAGTTTGGCACCTTCAATTTACATGCATCCCTGCTTCCAGACTATCGCGGGGCTGCCCCAATAAACCACGCCATTATAAACGGTGAAACGGTTACCGGAGTCACAACTTTTTTCATTAATTCAGAAATAGATACCGGGGAAATTATCTTAAATCAATCAGTTGATATTGGGCCAAATCAAACAGCCGGTGAACTGCATGATCAGTTGATGGTAGCTGGCGCTGAACTTTTACTAAAGACTGTAAAGTCAATTGAAGAAGGGACTTATAGGGGTATAAGGCAATCGGATCGGATAGAAGACCTTAGGTCAGCTCCCCGGATTTTTAGACAGAATTGCAAAATTAATTGGACAAAACCAGCCTTTGAAGTTCATAATTTCATCAGAGGCCTTAGCCCTTTTCCTGGAGCTTTTACTAATTTCGATTCAGCAAAACATATTAACGAAGTAAAAATACTTCGTTCCGTAATTTGTAATTCCGATGAGAAGTTAACACCTGGAGAAGTAAAGATCATTGATGGTAATAGGCTTTGGGTTTCTTGTTGTGATGGGTTTCTGGAAATTATTCAGCTTCAGGCTGCCGGAAAAAGAGCAATGATGACTGCAGACTTCCTCAGAGGCATTAAATCAGATTATCTTCATTTTGAATCTACCTGATAAAAGAGCTATGCTAAGATGTCCTAAACACTGCTATTTTAAGCTATAGTTATCAACAAACCCCCGGGGTTATTAACTTTTTTGATTGATTAATGCAAAAACTCTTGATTTTACACATTATTAGCTTATATTTGCGTAAGGTTATCCAACTTAGTATTAATTTAAAATCAGGAAAAATGAACAAACAGGAATTGATTGTTGCAATTGCAGCAGATTCGGGGTTAACTAAAGCTGACTCTAAAAAAGCCCTTGATGCTTTCATTTCAGCAACTTCAAAGAGCCTTAAAAAAGGTGATCGCGTTGCATTGGTAGGTTTTGGTTCATTCTCGGTTTCAAAGCGTGCAGCCCGTAAAGGCCGTAACCCGCAAACCGGTAAAGAGATCAAAATTGCTGCTAAAAAAGTTGTCAAATTCAAACCAGGCGCAGAACTCTCGAAGAATGTAAAATAAGCCTGTAATAGCGTATTCAAAAGGATGGCTGTGCTCAATTGGGTGCAGCCTTCCTTTAATATGGCAGGAATTGCCTGTACCAGACTATATATTTAATACCATGATTATTTCTCAACCCATTTGAATATCCTTCCTTCTGAAATCTCAATTTTCTCATTATCAACCAACCATGTAATAGCTCTTATTACTTTCTCTTCGTTGATATTTCTGCAAGCTTCAACCAAAGCATCTACTGACTGGCTTTGCTCTTTAAGAAGTGGTTTAATTATTCCAACAACATTATTAAAATCGAGTTCACTCAATCCTGCTCTATTGCGCTTCAAACAAACATCGCAAACTCCACACCGCCTGATGTCAGTCTGACCAAAATAACTAATGAGCATCTTACTTCTGCAGCTACTTGTAGATGTCACATAATGAATGATCGATTCGAGTCTCTTATATGCATCCTTTTTTCGGTTAAAATAATGCTCCGGGGATATCTTCAGATCAACAGCCCTTATTAATTCACTTGAGAAGGTTAATTGAGGTTTATCCCGCCTTGGAATATATGTCAAAACCTCCTGTTGCATAAGAAATTTAAGCGCATTTATAATTTCCGAAGGTAAAACAGATAAGCGATTCGCAAGTTCAACTTCATTAATTGTTGCCGGCTCAGTAAATATGCCACCATAAGACCTGAGAATTGTTTTAATTAATGGATCATAACTGGCATTTTCTACCTGAAATTTATAAAGGTCATCTTTTCTGATATTAAAAATTATTCGTGATGGAGATCCAACAGCTTCGTTCAGCGTAATAAAACCTTCCCGTTCAATAAATTTCAATGCATTAAATACCAATATTGGTTTAAAATTAAAATGCTTACAAAAATCAGTAATCTCAAAATCGAAAGCCAAATCACGTCCAGAACCTGGTGTTAGTTGATAGTAGTTACCTAAAGACTGGTATATCTGTCTTATAAGGTCAGGCTCAGGGTATGATAACTCCAGGTTATGCCGTGCATCTATTATATCTGACTCCTCAAAAAGCAATATACCGTAAGCCTTCTTCTCATCACGGCCGGCGCGTCCAGCCTCCTGAAAATAAGCTTCAATACTTTCGGGAAGATCAAGATGTACAACAATCCGAACATCAGCCTTATCTATTCCCATCCCAAATGCGTTCGTTGAAACCATAATTCTGCTTCTACCACTTTTCCAGTTATCCTGCTTTCTTTCCCTATCCCCTGCCGGCAACCCGGCATTGTAATAGTCAGCACTAATCCCATTTTTTACAAGAAACTCTGCTATTTCCCTTGTTTTTCGCCTATTCCTGACATAAACAATACCCGTACCAGGAACATTGCGTAGTATTTTAAGCAAGCGCTTATGCTTATTTTCTTCATTAAAAACGACATAAGCAAGGTTACGCCTCTCAAAGCTTTTTTCGAACAGATTATTTTGTTTAAAACCAAGCTTTAGTTGTATGTCTTTTACAACGGTGCGCGTTGCTGTAGCTGTCAGCGCGAGAATTGGCACACCCGGCAATAACTGCCTGATTTCTGCTATCCGGAGGTAGGGTGGCCTAAAGTCGTAACCCCACTGCGAAATGCAATGTGCTTCGTCAACTGCTATAAGACTAACTTTGAGTGAAGGTATTATTTCAAGGAAACGCTGAGAAAGCAACCGCTCAGGTGAAAGGTACAAAAATCTGATTGAACCATGAAACACATGGTTAATTGCCAGATCAATTTCTCTGGGACTCATACCGGAATAGATTGCCTCGGCGGTTATCCCGCGCTTTCGAAGGTTTTCAACCTGATCTTTCATCAAAGCAATCAGGGGAGTAATCACTATGGTGACACCTTCAAGCATCAATCCCGGAACCTGAAAACAAATGGATTTTCCTCCGCCAGTTGGAAGTAAAGCCAGGGTATCCTTCCCGTTGAGCACAGCGTTAATAATATCTTCCTGTACCGGACGAAAAGAAGAATATCCCCAGTATTTCGATAGTACCTGATGTATGGTCATTCCTGTCGCCAAGGGTTCTTCTTTAGTGAATATTCAAAGATACTAATTTCCACTGGCCTAAGACTTCAGCCGATTGCAAGTAGGTTGTATTATGGAAGTTTTTCTCAAATCGTCCAAAATCCCTATAAAATTCAAAATAAAACGCATACCCCGGTTATTGGTAATGCTATATCTTTGTAAAAAACACTCTATGGGTAAACCTGTTTTCTTGATCGGATACATGGGAAGCGGTAAGTCAACCAATGGCAGGAAACTTGCCCGCATTATAGGATATTTCCATTTTGATCTTGACGAAGAGATAGAAAAACTTGTGGGGAAAAATATCAATCAGATTTTTTCCGAAGAAGGAGAAGATGCATTCAGACTTTTGGAACATTCTGTACTGGTTTCGTTAACCAATCGAAAAAATATTGTGGTTTCCACCGGTGGAGGCACCCCTTGCTATTACAATAACCTGCAACTTATGAAAGAAGTCGGTGTTATTGTGTATATCAAAATGAAACCTGAATCCCTGGCAAAAAGGTTACAATCCTCTAAAGTAAAAAGACCCATCATAGTGCGTGCGCAAGCCGGCGATCTTTCTGCTTTTATTGCAAAGCACCTTGCTCAAAGAGAAGATTTTTACAAACAGGCACATTTGACAATAAAAGGAGAAAACCTTGATTTTGATATCCTTCTGAATTCTGTGAAAGAATATCTATAGGCAAAACTGAACTTTCCCTTTTGTCAGCCAGATCAACTATTTAAACCTTCTTTGAGTTCAAGCAAACAAACGTTCTCTACATGTTGTGTGTGTGGAAACATATCTACCGGTTGTATTGCTTTAATATTATACTTTTCCTTCAACAAAATCAGATCTCTTGCCTGTGTTGCCGGATTACAACTCACATAGACAATTCTGGAAGGAGAAGCCTCCAAAATCCACAATACAACCTTTTCATGCATACCTGCCCTTGGAGGATCCGTTATAATTACATCCGGCTTTCCATGTGCAGTTAAAAATTCCCGAGTAAGTACCTTGACCATGTCACCTGCAAAGAAGTTTGTATTTGCAATATTGTTGATGCCGGAATTAACTTCAGCATCCTTTACAGCAGCCTCTACATATTCAATACCAATCACTTTCGATGCTTTGGCAGCTATGAAGTTAGCAATGGTTCCTGTTCCTGTATATAGATCATAAACGACTTCATCACCCTTTAAACCGGCAAATTCACGGGCAACTTTATAAAGTTCAAGTGCCTGAACCGAATTGGTCTGAAAAAAAGAAAGCGGACCAATCCTGAAATGGAGATTCTCCATTTGTTCGGTCATAAAAGCTTCCCCTTTAAATAAAACCGGCTCCAGATCGCTAATGGTATCATTGTGCTTTTGATTTACAACATAATAAAGTGAAGTAATCTGCGGAAATCTTTCTGACAGAAAATTCATTACCATATCGATCACTTCTGAGGAATCAGTTCCGAAAACCATAATAACCATTAGGTCGCCGGTATTGGAGTTGCGGATAATCAGGTTGCGTAAATCACCATTGAATTTGCGGATATCGTAAAATGATAAGCCTTTGCTTTTCGCGAACATTTTCACAGCGAGTCTTATCTCATTTGTTGGTTCCGGCTGCAACCAGCATTTTTCAATATCTACGATTCTGTCGAACATACCTGGTATATGAAACCCAAGCGCGTCCATATCGCGCTCAGCCGGATCAATATTCATCTCATCCTGGGTGAGCCATCGGTAAGGAGAAAAGGTATATTCGAGTTTATTCCTGTAAAACTCGGTGTTGGCAGAAGCCAGAATTGGTTTGATTTCAGGGTATTCAAGATGACCGATGCGGCTGAAGTTGTCAGAAACCTGTTTTTGTTTATAGCGCAATTGTTCCATGTACGACATACTCTGCCAGCGGCAACCACCGCAGATCCCAAAATGGCTGCACACAGGCTCAACACGGCTGGGTGAATAGCTGTGGAAGCGTATAGCCCTTCCTTCCAGAAAACGCCTTTTACGGGATACAATCCGGATATCGCAAACATCGCCGGGCACCACGAAAGGAACGAATATTACCATATCATTGTATCTGGCAATGGCATTCCCTTCGGCACCTGCATCCAGGATTTCTATATTTTCAATAATCAGCGGACCTTCGTTTTTTACCTTTCTACGCATTACTTATTTGATTGATGCAGCAAAAGTACAATAATCGCTGTAACCGGCTAATATAAACAAAGCAGGCTGCCGGGTTCCGGCAGCCTGCAATTATCAATTCAATTAACCTACTGCTATTTAATAGTGTAGGTCATTGTGGCAAGGTTCACTCTAACTGTGTATGTTCCGGCAGTTGCAGGAACAGGAATAGCAGTAGGATCAGGTTCAGATTCGGTCGGCCTGAGGATTAAAATTCCGCCATCGCTGGTACCACTTGCATCGGTTCCATACTGTGGAGCCCATTGTCCAAGTGTTTCGATAAACTTAAGGAAGGTAGCGCCACCATTCAGCGTTGTGGTAATTTCAAAAATACCAGGGGCAACTTTATTCATCGGAGTAGCACCGGCATTATCCCAACCTGCAGGAGTTCCATCACCAAGGAGATATAGTTGTTCTGAAACTTTGGTAATGGTATAGGTAAGTGCCAATGTATCAGCCACTACCCTATAGTCACCAACGAGTTCAGGAGCAGGAATTCCAGGAGGATCAGGCTCTGCTTCTGTCGGCCGGTAAGCCAGCGATCCGCCTTCGCTCGTTCCATCATTGGTTCCCCATTGCGGAGCCCATTGTCCACGAACTGAAATGAACTTGACAAATTTACCAGCTCCGGCAAGATTTGCTACTATACCAAACTGAGCCCCGCCCAGATGCGTCATTTCAAGTGCATTAGCATTATTCCAGCCTGGCTCGGTTGCATCACCAAGCATGTAAATAGGCTTAACGATAACGATATCAGCATACGGGGTAATGGTAAGTTTGGTGGTTGCAGAATATAAATTTTCATAAACTGTGGTTGGAACAATGGTAGCCATAATCCTGAAAACAAGATTATGTGCTACACCTGCTTCCAATTCCATCAAACCAACAAGCTTGGCATTCATCTGTGCAACAGTCATGTTGAACGATGTACTTTCTCCGGATGTTAGACTAACCGGGCTGGCAAAATTATCAGCTTCGGTATCCATCTGTAAAGTATAGTTCACACTTCCCAGTTTATCTGAATTGAGGAGTTCCCAGTTTCTGCCGGCAAATACATCGTAAGTGACTGATGACCATGTAAAAGGCGAAAATTGAACGTCAGCATTTTCAGCACTAAGAACATAAATTGCATCGTTTGCAGGGGATGACATAACCGGGGCACTTGATTTAGACATATCAAGAACCGGTTCATATCCCTCCTTCTTGCAGGAAGTGAAAACCACAGTTCCTGCAAGGGCTATCATTAAAAACAGTGTTTTTTTCATATTTTCAGTTTTTAAAATCTTAATATCCTATGTTTTGATCTAAGTTCGGGTTAGCCCCAAGGTCGGCTGAAGGGATCGGGTACAGGTTACGGAATGAACCGGTTGCTGTGCCTTCAGGTGTACGGCCTTTCCATGGCCACAGGTAGTCGGCAGTAGTGAACTTATTATACCTGATAAGGTCGGTACGTCTGTGACCTTCCCAGTAAAGTTCACGGGCACGTTCGTCGAGGATGAAATCCAGCGTGAGCTGACTACTGGTTATATTGCCAAAGTCGTCACCATAAGCCCTGGTTCTTAATTGATTGACATAGTCAAGTGCAGTTCCGGCATTGCCACCGCCACCTCTTAATACACACTCGGCATACATCAGGTAAACATCGGCCAGGCGGAACATTGGATAATCGGTACAGACAAAATCAGGATGTGGGCGAATCGCTTCAGATCCATCAGCGTTCACATTTTTGAATTTGGTAATTGCATAGCCTTCGGTAAACTGTCCAATATCTACAATTTCAAGAGACTGCCCATCTGTCCAGAACATTGCCCTTGCATCGAAACTGGTACGTTCCACGGTATATGTATAATCAGGCGTGCCGAGTTTCATTGTAATTATATAAGTACCGGCCTCAGGAATTGTGATGTTTGTTCCATCAAATTCGAGAATACCGTCAGGTCCGGTATCACCGTAATTAATAGCCCATGCATCGTTGGCACGAAATTTCATCTGAGCTGCAGTAAGATCGAGCATAGCTGACCAAAGTCCGGTTGCCGGATCAAAAGTCATGTTCTGGTCTGAATCCCAACCACCGGCAGTAGCATCACCAATTATACCCCAATCAGTTTTAACCATGGTGTAGGTTAAATCGTTCATGTTAACATTCAGTTTATAGTAACCAGTTTCTGCAGGTGCTATATTGGCTCCATCAGGTTCCAGAGTTCCGTCAAAGCCGTCGTCACCATAGTTTGCATCCCATGAAGGACCGGTCGTAAATTTAAACTGTTTACCTGCTTCAACGTAGATGTATCCTTCGTAGTTACCATCGCTGAGAATAGAGGCAAGTTGGGTGGAATTGGCAGGATCCCATGTAGGATCCTGATAATCACCGGGAACATAAATAACCGGATAGTCAACTTTTAGCTTACGCGGTTTTGGAGAAGAATATAGTCCTGAGTTTGTAACATTCGGATAAAACTTCTGAACCAGTGCTTTGGTTGTGCGGAGACCGCCCCAACCTCCACCAACGCCAAATTCGGCAGCTGGCATGGTACCGCCTATAGCAGCATGAATGAGGTAAACCATACCTCCATAAGAACGGGTATATTCTCCATCGTAATTAATGGCGAAGATCATCTCCGGACTGGTATGGTTGTCGGCCATAAAGTTATTCTGGTATTGCGGTGCAAGCTGGTATCCGGCACTCAGAACTTTTTCGCAATAGGTTATACATTCCGCATTTTTATTCTGGCCAATGTAAACCGTAGCATTCTGATAGAGTTTTGCCAGCAGAGTCCAAGCAGCAGCCTGGTCAGCCCTGCCATATTCGAAACGGGGAGCGCCAAGCTTCTCTTCAATATCCTTTAGTTCACTCTCAATATAAGCATAGAGTTCAGCCTGGGTTGTTTGTCTGGGGAAGAATGCGCCAGGCAAATCATCTTCTGTAATAAACGGAGGATTGCCAAACAGGTCAAGTGCATGCCAGTAAGCCAACGCTCTTACAAAACGGGCTTCTGCATTGTAACGCTGAATATTTGCATCAGAATTTCCATTGGTTGCCCTGATGTATTCATTCGAGATCGCCACAGTAAAGAATATTCTGGAATAAATAGCTCCAATAAACTGATCATTGGGCGACCATGTCTGCCAGTGAAAATCCTTAATGGTAGCATCGTTCCAGGCAATTACAGCCTCGTCGGTTGAAAGCTCCTGAGCATTCCAGTATTGACGGATGTAATTCGAGAATCCTTCATCTATCCCGCCTATATCCGGATTGCCGGAAGGTCCTTGTTGACCACTTACTGCAAAGGATGCATAAAGCTTTGCCAATCCTTGAAGATACGCTTCAGGACTATCGTAAACATTGTCAGATGTGGTTGTATTCTTGTCTAATGGGGTGACATCCAGATCCTTGATACAAGATGCCGTAATGACTGCTAAAAACAAGGCAGCCATTGATATTTTGAGGTACTTTTTCATATCAATTCGCAATTAAAGGTTTAAGTTAATACCGAAAACAAACGTACGTGCACGCGGATAGAAATTGTTATCGATACCGCCATCAACCTCAGGGTCAAGGCCGTTATAATTGGTAATAACAAGCGCATTCTGTACGGTGAAACTGAAACGTGCATCAAGTTTCTGATTGAACAGCTCATTAAAACTATAGCCAACACTGATGTTATCGAGGCGGAAGAATGAAGCATTTTCAATATAGAAATCTGACCAGTATTGTGGTGTGTTGAACTTCGTAAGGTTAACCTGAGTCGGGAGGTTGTTAAAATACCCTGACTGATTGTAAAGGCTGCTGTAAACTGCTCTGTCGGAAGCTACATTGTTGTAAACATAATTGCCAAGGTTAACCCTTGCTGACAACATAGCATCAAACTTTTTGTAGCGGAGACTGGATGATAATCCCATAACTACATCGGGGGCCGGTTTTTGATAATGATATTTATTCAGCTCATTACCGGAAACATTTCCTCCATCACCGCTGCGGTCGATATATAAACCTTCAATTGGCATACCGCTGGCATCATAAACCTGCTGGAATACATAAAATGAATTGGCAGCGTAGCCCAAATTGTTGTTTTGAATAAAATTACCTACACCACCGCTGATACCACCAACCGGAACGCCGGTATAATCAGGATCGTCATTCAGGGAAATCTTGGTAATCTCATTTTTGTTGTAGGAAACATTATATCCAATATTCCACAATACATCTTTGGTGACAACCGGTTTCACGTCGATCATAAATTCAATTCCACGGTTCTCGAGGCTACCAACATTGGTTGTAAGGAAGTTTGAGAAGTTACTGCCAACGGCAATGGGAATATAACCGATAAGATCTTCAGTCTGCCTTACATAATAATCCAGAGCGCCACTAACCCTGTTGTCATAGAATCCATAATCCAACCCAACATTGTAGGTTGTTGTTGATTCCCACTTCAGATTAATATCATAAGGATTGGGGCGCAGAGTTGGATAGAAAGTGCTTCCAAACTGATAGTTGGCGGTAGGTTCGCTAATCTGATAAACTGCCAGATAAGGATAATAGTTATCACCAATATCCTGCTGGCCGGTAACACCATAACCCAAACGGAGTTTAAGTTCCGAAAGATTCTGAACATCTTTTGCAAAATTTTCTTCATTGATTTTCCATGCCAATGCTACAGCCGGGAACATACCCCAACGATTGGTTTCAGAAAAACGCGAAGAACCGTCGTTACGCAGGGTAACAGTCAAAAGGTATTTGTTGTCCAGTGTATAATTCAACCTTCCGAAGAAAGAGACCAGGAAGTTTTCGTTAATATATTCAGTACTGTCCTGAATAACGGTTTCATCGCCATTGCGTGAGAAGTTGGTCCCTTCTCTCTGAAAATGTTGCCATGAATAACCCGCTGTAACATCGAATTTACTCTTTATACTACTGATTTCTTTTACATAATTGAGGTAAAAGTCAAACAATTCCATGCTTTTATCCTGGGTATAATCAATCTTCTGACCAATAGCCTGCCTGAAAGTCCATGCGGCTTCATTTGGAGCATTGTTGATTCCATCACTACTGGAGCGGTCGAAAGCCAAATTAACATTGGCTCTCAATTCAGGTAAAAAATGAAATTTGTAGTCGAACTGGGCGTTACCCAACATACGGGTGACTGTCGAATTGTTGGTTGTTTGGTTAAGCAAGGCAACCGGATTACTTACGCCAATTGGATTGGGGTATCCATTGGGATTCATCGAGCCATCGGCAAGCGTATCAGCAAGGTTTACCCAGGTGTGATAACCCCCAAAACGGGTGTTCCCATTCATGACAGGTTGAGTTGGATCGTAAGCTACTGCTGAACCAACAGCACCGGCATTGCTAAATTCGTATTTCGACTGACTTCCCTTGAAATTAAGGTCAACTTTCAGGTGGTCGTTCAGTAAAACAGGATTCAGGGCAATTGCACCTGACAAACGGTTCATATTGGTGTTCTTCAGAATACCATCCTGATTTGTATAGCCAACAGAAGCGCGGTAAGGCAGTTGTTTAAGATTACCGGCAACGCTCAGGTTGTGGTCCTGAGTAAATGAGGTGCCATAGATTTCTTTCTGCCAGTCGGTATTTTCATTTCCAAGCCTTTTAAGAGCTTTGTTATCAAGTCCTGAAAAGCCCTGAGCTTTCAAATCATTGACAAGTGTTTTATAATCATCGCCCGAAAAAAGCTCAATAGTTGAAGGAACAGTATTCAATGAGAAATTACCACCATAATTAATGGCCATTTTCTTACCACCGGCTGAAGATCCTTTTTTGGTGGTAATCAGAATAACTCCGTTTGAAGCACGTGAACCGTAGATTGCAGTTGCTGAAGCATCTTTGAGTACGGTGAATGATTCAATGTCATTGGGATTAATCACAGATAAAGGATTTGCTGACCCGGAAATCCCTGTGTTGTCAACAGGAGTTCCATCAATAACGATTAATGGGTCATTACTTGCATTCAGAGAAGAGCCTCCCCTGATGCGGATGGTAGCTCCGGCACCCGGTGCTCCACCATTGGAGGTGATAACTACCCCGGTTGTTTTACCGACCAGGAGTTCCTGTGGTGAGGTTATTGCTCCCCGGTTGAAGTCTTTTGATGAAATGACTGCAACAGAACCGGTGGCATCACTTTTCTTTACAGTTCCATATCCGATAACAACCGCTTCTTCAAGCGTTGTAACCGAAGGAACCATCACAACTTTGATTGATGTCTGATTTCCGACTAAAATCTCCTGTGTATTGTAGCCGATAAACGAAAAAACCAAAGTTGAGCCTTGGGCAACTGTCATTGAAAAGCTACCGTTAATATCGGAAATAGTACCTGTTGTTGTGCCTTTTACTGCAATGGAAACCCCAGGCAGGGTTGTTCCATCATTGGCATCTGTAACCTTTCCCGTAAGCCTGACATCCTGGGCAAAACCCTGGTAAGCAAATGTCATACTTAGAAAAAGAAACAGAACTTTCAGCAATTTAACATGCTTCTTCATAATTCTGGTTTTGGTTGGTGGTTTAATTAGTGGTTAGTAAACTTATGTTTCAGTCAATAAATCTTACGCAATTTTATGGAAGCATCCGGAACAGGGATAGTCTCCCATTTTATAATCAGGGCCAGCTCTGTTATGAACATTGTCCATATTTTCAGTCATATTTAAAGGTTGCCCAAATTCGTCACTAAATATATAAATAAACAAAGCATTTTTAATTAATTGCCGAATGAAAAAAAACAGATTACCTGATTAATGCCAACATATAATTGAACCAATACAATTAAACTCCAAAAAGCAGTTAAAAATTTATAATTAATTAACTTTTTACCTGCTTTCGAGCTACAATGTTAAGAAATTATTAATTAAGAAACTATTGATTTTAAAAGGAATTCAGAGAATCTGATAAAAAAAATACTGCAATCGTTTCCGCAATCGTTTGCATTAAAAATATTTTGCAGAATAATTTACTGTGCACCCCCTACTTTACCCAAAAAAGTAACGATCTGGAATAATTTTTTTCAAATTTCTGACATAAAACGAGGTATTTATTTATCTTTATCCGGAAAACAGCATAAAGCGTTTAATAACCTGTTATGAAACGAACATGTTGCGAATTAAACACAAACACCTGTGAAAATAGCATCCCGCATTAAGCGGGACCATCTGACCAATGAAATCAAAATTATTTACAGATGAAATCAAAACTTATTTCAATCAATGATATAGCCAGAGCGCTGGGGATATCTCCTTCAACTGTATCCCGGGCTTTAAAGGATCATCCGGATATAAGTACTGAAACAAAAAGGGTTGTAAAGGAATATGCTGAGCAGGTTAATTATCGCCCCAATGCACTTGCCTTGAGTCTGAAGAGGCAACGCTCAAATACACTTGGGTTGGTTATACCTGAAATTGTTCACCATTTCTTCTCCTCCGTAATCAGTGGTATTGAGGAACTTGCTTATGCCAAAGGATACCGGTTGATTATATGTCAGTCTAATGAAGATTATCAGCGCGAGGTAATCAATACCCAGGTTTTACTCGATAACAGGGTAGATGGTATTTTCATTTCGATGAGTAAAACGACCAAAGATCATGGACATTTTAAAGACCTTATCGATAGCGGAATACCATTGGTTTTCTTTGACAGGGTGAGCGAAGAAGTTGAGACTGACAGGGTAGTTACTGCGGATTTTGATGGCGCATTGATTGCTACCAGCCACATTTTGGAAAGAGGGTGCAAAAAGATTTTACACCTTGCTTCACCCCAGCATCTCTTAATTGGCAGGCTCAGATTGGAGGGGTATCAAAAAGCACTTACAAATTATGGGATCACGCAAAACCCGGCTTATATTCTTCAGTGTGATACACGAAAGGAAGTTTTTGAACTGAAAGATCAGATACTCAGACTGGCTCCTGAAATCGACGGAATATTTGCAGTGAATGATTTCACAGCAATTGCAGCTATGCAGTTATTGCAGGAGAATGGATACAAAATTCCCGACAATATTGCAGTAACCGGCTTTGGCAACGACCCAATCGCAAGTATTGCATCTCCTCCCCTTACCACAGTTGAACAGAGAGGGTTCGAAATGGGCAGGCAGGCAGTAGAAATCCTTATTCGTCGGATTGAAAACCCTTCAACTTTCATTGATTTCCAAACAAGAGTGATACCGGTTTCGATTGAAAAACGGGCATCAAGTTGAAAAGTGATGCTTCGACTTCGCTCAGCAACCAGGTGAAAAGTGAAGAAAGTGATGCTTCGACTTCGCTCAGCAACCAGGTGAAAAGTGAAAGCTTATTACTCAACTAACCTAACCTTAGCGTCCCTCTAAGGTTTAACTCAAAATACCAGGATGCCTGAGAAGTGAGAAATGAGTTGTGAGTGAAGAGAGTGATAAGTGAAGAAAGTGAAGTGTGAAAGAGTGAAAAGTGGAAAGTTGTGTTTCGGAATCTCTATGTGCCTAAGTAAATCTATGATCCTATGTGTTAAAAAAAAGTGAGAAATGAGTAGTGCCCTTCGACTCCGCTCAGGGTGCCAAGTAGTGAGTAGAGTAAAGAAAGTGAAAAGTGAAAAGTAATGCTTCGACTTCGCTCAGCAACCATGATTTTAAAATTGCTTCAACAAAAATCAATCTTCAATATCTCCCGACGAAATCAACCTCAAATGAAAAAAACAAACATTCCCGGCTTCTTATTGCTGGTATTGGTTCTCGCAGCCTGTAACAATGATGTCAAAAAGTCAGTTACTTCAGGCCCGCCTGAATGGTCGAAAAATGTAATCTGGTATCAGATATTTGTTGAACGATTTAATAATGGAGACACTTCCAACGATCCGACTATTGAATTGATTAACACACCATCAGCGTCATTCCCTGTACCTGAAAACTGGACTATCACCCCATGGACCTCTGACTGGTACACCCAGGAAGATTGGGCTTTACAAACAGGGCGTGGTCTTCGGGAAACGCTGCAGCATCGCCGGTACGGTGGCGACCTTCAGGGAATTCTCGACAAACTTGATTATCTTTCAGAACTTGGTATTACCGCAATCTATCTGAATCCCATCAATGACGCCCCATCACTGCATAAATACGATGCCAGAAATTACCATCATATAGACATTAATTTCGGCCCGGACCCTAAAGGGGATATAGCCATAATGGCGACAGAGAATCCTGCTGATCCCTCAACCTGGAAATGGACTTCGGCCGATAAAATGTTTCTGAAACTGATCGATGAACTTCACAAACGGGATATAAAAGTCATTGTAGATTTTTCGTGGAACCATACAGGAGTGCAATTCTGGGCCTGGAAAGACCTGATGAAAAACCAGGAAAAATCGCCCTATAAAGACTGGTATGAAGTGCTTTCATTTGACAATCCGGCTACTCCTCAAAATGAGTTCAATTATAAAGGGTGGTTGAATATAATGAGCCTTCCGGAATTGAAAAAGGTTGATTTTCCGGTTGAGCGGGTATCGGGGCATCCTTACGAAGGGAATATTAATGAAGGTGCCAAACAACACATTTTTGATGTAACAAAGCGCTGGCTGGCGCCCGAAGGTGATGCATCAAAAGGAATTGATGGTTACCGCCTTGATGTTGCCGATCAGATACCCATGGGTTTTTGGCGCGATTACAGGAAGTTCGTAAAGTCTGTTAGTCCTGAGGCATATCTTGTCGGGGAAATTTGGTGGGAGAAATGGCCTGATAGTTTTATGAACCCGATACCCTATTCCAATTCCGAAATTTTCGATGCAGTTATGTTTTACCAGGCCTATCGGCCGGCAAGGGGATTTTTTGCGAGGGCCGAACCCATTGCCGATGCGAAACAATTGGCCGACAGCCTGACAAAAGAATGGGACAGACTGGAAGAGCCTTTCAGGTATTCAATGATGAATGTAAGCGCGACACACGATAGCCCCAGGCTGCTGTCATGCTTTGCCAACAAGGGTAAATACAAGTTCCATGCATCCCCGCACGAAGACACTGCTTACATAAGCGGTAAGCCCGATGCAGAAACATATTCAAGGGTTAAACTATACTTGGCGCATCAATTCACCATAATCGGTAGTCCACATATCTGGAACGGCGACGAATTCGGCATGTGGGGCGGTGATGACCCGGACGAAAGAAAGCCCCTGTGGTGGAAAGACATGAAGTTTGATCAGGAAACCAGAACAAATATTCAGGCAGGGCCAAAAACATACGACAGCGTTGGATTCAATCAGGCGTTTTTCGATTATTATAAACTGCTTATAAAAATCAGGAAGGAAAACAATGCCTTGACAAATGGCAAAATGGAATTTCTGAAATCAGAAGGTAATATTCTAATATACAAGAGATTTACTGATTCTGAACTTATTTATGTGCTGTTTAATACAGGAACAGAACCGTTCAAAACCGAGTTAACTGGTGGAATGGATTTCGAAGACCTGCTTACCGGGAATAAGATGAACTCTGTTAAAATCGACCTTCCGGCAATGACTGCAATGATCCTGAAAAAATTATAGATTGGATCTACAGGTAAATCAAAAAAGATGTGGAATGTTCAGATATTTGGGCAGAAAAATCATATTATTTACAACTCTTTTAACCCTAAAAGTAAGCAGTTATTCATCAAATGGATACGCTGGATAACTTTATACGGGCATTTATTCATTTCCCAAGCAAAGCCTTTTAATAGTTCAGATATTTGTACGGTATAATTTATGAGTGTCATAATTATAAATCGAGGGCATCCCGGCCCCTTGGTTTGAATCAATCCCACCTCATTACTTGTCGTTAGAAAAACCTGCTCATCCCGGCAGGTTTTTTTTATGCACAACCCATATTGGCGATTCCGAAAGGTAATCACTCAATCGCTTAAAAAATTGTAAGCAATTCACAATATAAACCTGAGTCCACTCCGAAAACTAATTATTTGACAGTAAGCCACTAAAACACTATCCGCCAACTGGCGAACACAAATTTTAATCTATTGATTTACAATATTATGCGTAAATTGGTGTCTTGGCCCCGCCACGGCGGGGTGGTGTCTATTCTTCTTTATTGACTTTTCGGAGCAGGCTCAAACTTGTTAATCCTATAGGTGCATTGCAACAATTTCTATAGCGGGGTTTACCTAAGTAACGCACTTTATCGCATACTCAAATCGCTCAACTTAGGCATAAAAAAGGCGGCACCTATGGGTACCGCCATGTTTATGCCACTTTTAAAATGCTCTATTCAGTTTTTCTTTTCTTGTTTGGCAATTCAAGGCCGTAACCATGTTTTTTATCGACTGCTTTCAGAACAAATCCGAGGATAAAAGCCAAAACGCCAAAGCCGGCGAAAATCATCTCGGGAACAAAATAATCGTATTTAACACCTTCAACGCCTGCAGAAATCTGTTCAGATACGCCAGGGTTTGAGGCAGTTAATGACCAACCAATAAGAATAGGAACAGCGAGTAACCCAATATTCTGAATCCAGAAAATTGCACCGTAGGCTGAACCAAGAGATCTTTCTTCAACGATTTTTGGAAGTGAAGGCCACATGGAAGCCGGAACGAGTGAAAAAGCAGTGCCTAAAATCACAATTGTTCCAATTGCGATGGGTACATTGAAGACTTCGGCCGGAACCAGGGCGAAGATTAGGTGTGATACAGTTAAAAGCACAGCACCATAAATCATCATAGTAGCACCTTTCCCTTTTATATCAAGAAAATATCCAATGGGTGGGGTAAGAATCATTGCACCAATGGGGAAGTATGAAAAATAAGCTGCTGCAGTTTTAACATCCACATTCAGTTTTGAAGCCAGCATATCGGTTGCAAATTTCTGAAACGGGAAGATTGCTGAATAAAACAATACGCAAAGACCGGCAATTGCAAGAAATCCAGGATTAGTAAAAATCCTTTTAATGTCGCTAATTTTGAATTCGTCTTCCGGGTCCATAGTAAGTTTTGAAACGCCCATCTGCTTATCAAGCTTGCGATCCATGAATGTATAAATAAAGAAAGTCAGGAAACCAATACACAAAAATCCCAATCCCATAAAGACGGAGTTTGAAGGGCCGCCATTCTCAGCAAAAATCGGGGTAAGACGGAAAACTGCAAAAACGCCCAATCGGGCAACGGCCATTTCAAGGCCCATAGCCAACGCCATTTCTTTACCTTTAAACCATTTAACAATGGTTTTTGATACGGTAATGCCGGCCATTTCAACACCAACTCCGAAAATCGCAAATCCAACAAAAGCAAGCTTGGCAGATGCCGGCACCCAGGTAACAAATGTTCCGAGCCAGGTGGCGAAACCGGTTAACTGAAAACCAGGTGTTAATGCATAAAACTTAAGGAATGCACCAATTACCATAGTCAACCCTGCTGTTATGAGTGTAAACCGGATACCCATTTTATCAAGGATGATTCCTGAAAAAATCAGAAAGAAGGCAAATACATTCAGAAAAAACTCAGAGCCACCCAGCATCCCAAAAACTTCAGGTGTCCACTTATAATCCGTTTCCAACATTGTTTGAAGTGGAGCTACCACGTCAACAAAGAAATAAGCAAAAAACATGGTTAGAGAGATCAGCGCCAAAGCAATCCACCTGGCTGTTTTTGACTCATTTAGCAGAGCCACAGTTTTTTCTTTCATAAAGGTTCATTTAAGGTTAGATGATTTACTGTGTATTGAAATTACAACGACTTATAAGGAACTTCACTTAACAAAGCGACTTTTTAAACCTGTCAAATGTACTATAATTTTTAAATTGTGTGTTGTAAAGAATAATAAATTGCCATTGCCGTTCACAGGCTTCAGAAAACACAGAATTAACAATAACATAACGTACCCACTATCTGCTATTTTCATATTTTTGTCCAATAATTCGCAAGTGTCTGATGCAACAGAATGATGCCATTTAAAGCAAAACCCATGAGAAGAACAATCCTTTTTTCAATGATACTTTTATTCCTGGTTCATTTAGTTCAAGCGCAAAGTAAGAATGCAGCCAAACATGAATCGAAGAAGAATTCACCAAAAAATATTATTCTGATGATCGGCGATGGCATGGGTTTGTCGCAGATGTACGCGACCTATACTGCCACCAAAGATAATCTGAACATGACCCGTTGCCCGAATATTGCGCTGGTAAAAACATTCTCGGCTGATGACTATATCACTGATTCTGCTGCGGCAGGCACTGCCATTGCAACCGGGCATAAAACCACCAATGGAATGATCGGTATGCGTACTGATAAAACGCCTGTTAAGAGCATTCTTAAATATGCTGAGGATAATGGCCTTTCCACAGGATTGGTGGCTACATCGTCTATCACGCATGCTACCCCTGCCGCCTTCATAGCCAGCGTTGAAAGCCGGAAAATGATGGAAGAAATAGCAAGGCAATTCCTTTATACAGAAATAGATGTTTTTATAGGTGGCGGATATGATAATTTCGGCAAAAGGACAGACAGTCTGAACCTTATCGATAGCCTGATTGCACGAAACTATCATGTTGTCACATCAATACCTGAAATGATGGACGTGAGCAATGGGAAACTGGCAGGCTTGCTTTATCCTGAACATGCACCAAAGCATTCCGAAGGCCGCGGCGATATGCTCAGCCTGGCTACCGCAAAAGCCATAGATATACTGGGTTCGAATGAGAGAGGCTTTTTTCTCATGGTTGAAGGTTCGCAGATCGACTGGGGCGGCCATGATAACGACCTCGGTTACGTAATCAATGAAACGATCGACTTTGATAAAGCATGTGGTGTTGCAATGGAGTTCGCGGAAAGAAACGGTGAAACACTTGTAATAATTACTTCTGATCATGAAACCGGTGGACTGACCATTCCGGAAGGCGATCTGAAAAGCGGAAAAGCAGAAGGAAAATTCTCAACCGGAGACCATTCAGCAATACCGGTTCCCCTTTATTCAAAAGGCCCTGGCTCGGAAAAATTTCATGGATTTATCGATAATACAGATATTTTCAAAATCATGTTTGACTTATTCGGATTTACAGATAAAGTCAGGGAGACGTCAAATTAATTTCAATATTTTCAATTTTACAATATGATTATAGTAACAGGTGCTGCAGGATTTATCGGAAGTTGTCTTATCAGAGGGCTTCTCGACAAAGGTTACACCGATATTCTGGCAGTTGATGATTTCACTAAAACCGAAAAATCAGGCAACCTTGAAGGTAAGCCTCTTTTTGATAGGATTGAAAGGAGCACATTTCACCACTGGCTTGATAAAAACGGGCATAAGGTGGAGTTCATTTTTCACATCGGTGCAAGAACTGACACCACCGAATTCAACATGGCCATATTCGATGAATTGAATACAGGCTATTCGATGAACATCTGGGACCTGGCCACCTTGTTCCAAATTCCTCTCGTATATGCTTCATCCGCTGCTACTTATGGCCTTGGAGAACTGGGGTATGCCGATAATCACAGCATTGTAGAAAACCTGAAACCTTTAAATCCTTATGGCGTTTCAAAAAACGAATTCGACAAATGGGTGCTTAAGCAGGATGCAACGCCTCCTTTCTGGGCCGGGATGAAATTTTTTAATGTTTACGGCCCGAATGAATATCATAAAGCAAGGATGGCTTCGGTAATCTTTCATGCTTATCGCCAAATTAAAGAAACGGGTAAGGTTAAATTATTCCGATCGCACAGGCCCGATTTTGAAGACGGCAAACAACTACGGGATTTTGTGTATGTAAAGGATGTTGTTTCAGTGCTGATCTTTATGATGGAGAAACAACCTGAACCGGGATTGTATAACCTCGGAACCGGCCAGGCACGGTCATTTGTGGATCTTGCCCTCGCCACTTTCGAAGCATCCGGTGTACATCCCAAAATTGATTTTATAGATACGCCGGAAGACATCCGGGATAAATATCAGTATTTTACGGAAGCAGAAATGGGAAAACTCAGGCATGCCGGTTACCAGGCAGCGTTTACTTCACTCGAAGACGGGGTTACTGATTATGTGAAGAATTTCCTTTCTACGCACAAATATTTATAGAGACTGTTTATTTTTTATCAGTAGTGTCCGACTAAATATTGGAAACAATGCAAACAGCGGTTGAGATTCCTCACTTCGTTCGGAAAGACAATTAGTTAGCATTTTTAAGGAGGGGGTGGGCGGCGGCTTCGCTTCCGCCAACCCACTCCCCACCATCTAACCTTAGAAAGCCCAGTCATTCTAAATGAAGTGAGGAACCGACCAAAGGGAGCTCACCGAAGGTAATCTCCTGATAGTTTACCGGACACTACTGAAAATTTTATATTCTTTTTTCATTAGGCGGGGTTGGAAATAAACAACAAACCCAGAGGGAAAAGTCTGAAAATTTATTATAGTTCACAAATTTTTCAGATTCTTGCTGCCTTCTGTAGTAATATATCTGAAACCCGCCTGATTATAGAGTTTAACAAAATTTAAACAGTCTCTTAATCATCCAGTTCTTGTTTCAGATCAAGGAGAAAACCCTTAATTTTCTGAAGGTTTCTCACAACTTCAGCATGATCTGTCGTTTCTTCCGGGTTGGCTTTCAGCTTCTCCCGTGCCCCCTGCAAGGTAAAGCCGCGTTCTTTTACCAGATGAAAAATCAGGTGGAAATTGTCAATGTCCTTTTTCGTAAAAAACCTGTTTCCCTTCTTGTTCCGGTAGGGTTTAATAATATCAAACTCCTTTTCCCAAAAACGGATCAGTGATTGATTAACACTAAACATATCGGCGACTTCACCAATCCGGTAATACACTTTTTCTATTTCCCTCTTTTTGTAAGGCATCAGAATTGGGTTAATCGAGGGTTTGCGAAGGTTGTTGTGAAAATTCAATCATCAGTTTGTATTCTTCCGGGGTTATATCGTTGAAGAAGAAATTGATTGGATCAACTGGCTTGCCACCTTTATGAACTTCATAATGAAGGTGTGGTGAGGTAGATTTTCCTGTATTTCCTACCTGGCCTATAACCTGCCCCCTTTTAACCTTTTCTCCGCGTCGCACGCCCATTTTCGACAGGTGGGCATAAACTGTTTCATAACCGAAACCATGATTTATAATAATAATGTTGCCATATCCACCATACGACCTTTCTACCTGCATTACCACACCATCACCGGTGGCATAAATATCAGTTCCAACAGTAGCGGTAAAATCAATTCCTTCATGAAATTTTGATACTTTATAGAAAGGATCGGTCCTGTAACCAAAATACGACCCGATGCGCCTGAGGTCTTTATTCGAAACCGGCTGAATTGCCGGAATTGCAGCAATTAACTCTTCTTTCCGCTTAGCCAATGCAAATACCTCATCAAAAGATTTTGACTGGACATACAATTGACTTGTGATTAAATCGAGTTTACGCGTTGTATTATTTATGATCTCAGAGTTTTTAAAGCCTTCGAGCTTTGAATACCGGTCAGCACCGCCGAAACCGGCTTTTCGCACAGACGATGGGATTGGTTCTGATTCAAAAATAACCCTGTAAATATTATCATCCCTGTCCTGAAGGTCTGTAACCACTTTCTGAACCTGCTCTAACCTGTCATTCAGAATTTTAAACTGCAGTTCATACTGTTCAATCTCC
>JBBQIQ010000019.1:0-35636 GCA_038325075.1 Bacteroidales bacterium
TGCCTCATTCAGTTACTTTGCACAATGAAGTTATTGATCCTTTGGGGCTTAACGACACTTATTATTTCTGGCACGACCCGCTTCCTGAAAGTGGGGTTGCACAAGGTTATTTTGACTTGTACAACAATGGTAATCTTGAAAACCTCACCCAATGGAATACCGGAAGCGGTAACGGTTATGGCGGTGTATATTCCACGGTCTGGGATATGTACAAATTCATGGATGCCCTTTTCGTTCAAAAAACGTTGCTAAGCCAATCGTCACTGGACGAGATGCTGGTATTTCATCCCGATATTGAGTCGCGTAAGTTATTGGGTGTTGCCTGCTTTAAAGATTTTATAGACATTGGGAATCCGGAAAAAGATTATGCCTGGGGGCATCGTGGACGCGATCTCAGTTACAGCGCCGACCTCTATTATTTTCCGGAGCATGGAGCAACTATGGCCCTCATTGTGAACTATGGAACGGATGGAGAAAGCCCGCTGCGCCCGGTTTTTAACGAAATGCGCGATAATATTGCCAGGTTGATTGTCAGATAATAAACCCCTGAAAACCAGATCGCCCTACCCTATTTCCCAAAAATTCAGGAGTTCATCCTGTTTAGAATTGTCCGCCGCTTGGCAATCATGTCCGAAAGTTCTATTACCATATCGGCATTGACCTTTCTGGCCATCGGAAGAATATATTTTTCAGACTGATCAAGATAGCTTGCAATCTTAATATCTGAATCGGTATCGCGGTGCAGGTCAGTAAGGTTACTGATACGGTCGGCACACTTTAGAATCAGTGCATTTGTGGAACCGGTTTCAAGCACCCGACGCAGATATTCTGTCTTTTCCTCATCTTCCCGTTTTGTTACTTCAAGCACCAGATCAACCACCCTGTGACCCTCATCATCCGTTTGACGTATTTCATCGACGATGGTATCCGGTAAATCTTCAAGCAGATCGTGGATAAGCGAAGCTTTAAGCAAAACGCTATCTTTAAAATACTTATAATCAAAGAGGATTCCGAGTGTTGAAAAAGCATGGCGGAACTGATTTCCGCCAATTCTGCGGCCGATACCAATTAATGCTGTAGCTTTCAGAATGTATGGTGCCAGCACAAGGTTTCTGAGGGCATATAATTCGTTCATAAAAAAGAAGATTTATTCTGATCAAAACTACTAATTTTTCAGAATTCCCCTGATCAGGAATTTATTAAACGAAAAAACTGCCCTTCAACCGGAAGGGCAGTTCACATTAACCAACAATAAAACTGATTAATTAAGCAAGATTAAACTAAATTTACCTGTCAGGCTGTTTGGCACTACAGATAATGCTTTTGAATAGTTGAGAATGCTCCTGACTATGGCTTCACTGGGTGAGGCATTTAACGGACTTGTCCTGGTCATTTTAAGGCTGTATCCGCTGGTTGGTTTTAAAGGAACATTGTGTAAATCTTTGAGAGTAAAGCTTTTTGGCATAGGCTTATAATTGATCTGAAATTATTTAAGTTATACTCCAATAAACGAACATGAGGTATCTTTTATTATTTCAAACCATAAAATAATTTATGCTTCAATAATCTGCTAAAAATGCCGGAAAGAAGGAAATTGAAAAACCGGAGAGTCGGAAAAACTCCCCGGTTCAAACATGAAAACAGAAATATTCTTATGCTGAGAGCGAAATTTCATTCTGTTCAATCAACTTTCTCAGGTTGATCAATGCATACCGCATTCTACCCAAAGCCGTATTGATGCTGACATTCGTCTGCTCCGCAATTTCTTTGAAGCTCATATCTGCATAATGCCGCATGATAAGCACTTCACGCTGCTCAGTGGGAAGGTATTCTATCATCGAACGAATATCCTGATGGATTTGCTCGGTGATGATGCGCTCCTCGGTTGATTCTTCGTAAATCCGGAGGTTGTCGAAGATACTTACTTCGTCGTTCTGGGTTTCGACAAAAGGAATCCTGCGCGATTTCCGGAAGTGGTCAATCACCAGGTTATGGGCAATCCGCATAACCCATTGGATAAATTTTCCTTCCTCCTTGTAGGTGCCTGAACGTAAGGTATGGATCACCTTTATAAAGGTATCCTGAAATATATCATCAGCATGTTGTTTGTCCTTCACAACCATGAGGATGTAAGAAAAAACCTTGCTTTTATGGCGATGGATCAACTGTTCAAGGCTGATTTCATTACCGGCTAAATACCTGTTAATTAGCTCATGATCGCTAACTGCCTGGGCATACATAATGTGCCTCCTTTTGTTAGTAATTGTAGCGTAGATATTTAACCGATAGCGAGCCTCCTATGTGTTGGTTTGACAATAAATTCTAACAGTTGCAGTGGAAATGCAGGCATCAGGCCTGCATCGGGAACAAATATACGGCAATATGTTATACAAAAGCAAGTGTTGCCTGAAAAAAAATTAATTTTACAGCCGCGAAATGCATCTGTTAATATGAATATCGACTCAAAAGTAACTCCTACCCCTGAAAATTCGATTTTGATTAAAGGGGCTAAAGTACACAATTTAAAGAATATATCACTTGCCATACCCCGTAACAGGTTTGTCGTGATCACCGGATTATCCGGCTCAGGAAAATCATCACTTGCATTCGACACTTTGTATGCCGAAGGTCAGCGCCGCTATGTGGAAAGCCTCAGCGCTTATGCCAGGCAGTTTCTTGGACGGATGAGCAAACCGGAAGTTGATTACATCAAGGGAATTTCACCGGCAATTGCCATCGAACAAAAAGTGAATTCCCGTAATCCAAGATCCACTGTTGGTACTTCGACAGAGATTTATGAGTACATCAAGTTATTGTATGCCCGCATTGGTAAAACGTATTCCCCGGTTTCGGGCAGCCTGGTCAAGCGTGATTCGGTTACCGATGTATGTGATTTTCTGATCAAACTTCCCGAAGAATCAAAGTCCACTATTCTTTGCAGTTTATTGCTAAAGCACAACCGATCATTGCAATCGCAGTTAACTATTCTCAATCAGCAGGGCTTCAGCCGGGTTATGAAAAATGGCGAGGTTTTTCGGATTGAAGAAATTTTAAAAAACCTTCCCGATGAATCGGCTCATTATCATCTGGTTATTGACCGCGTAACTATAAGGCATGACGATGAAGACTTATTGTCCCGCCTGGGCGATTCGGTGCAGACTGCCTTTTACGAGGGTGAAGGCGAATGTATTTGTGAAATTGAAACCGGTGATTTAAAAGACCAACACATTTTTTCTAACCGCTTCGAAGCCGACGGAATTATATTTGAAGAGCCAACCGTAAACCTTTTTACCTTCAATAACCCTTATGGTGCCTGCAAAACCTGCGAAGGTTTCGGGAGCATCATCGGGATTGACGAAGACCTGGTTATTCCCAACAAAAGTCTTTCCATTTACGAAGATACCGTTGCCTGCTGGAAAGGTGAAAAACTGAGCGAATGGAAGGATGAACTGGTTAATAATGCCTATAAATTCGGATTCCCGGTCCACAAACCCTGGTATGAATTGAGCCCGGAACAGCGTAAATTGGTTTGGGATGGTAATCAATACTTTGGCGGGATAAAGGCTTTCTTCAGGTTTGTTGAGGAACAAACCTATAAAATTCAATACCGGGTTATTTTATCCCGTTACCGGGGTAAAACTGTTTGTCCCGATTGCAATGGGACCCGGCTTAGAAACGATGCAAATTTTGTGAAAACCGGTGGTTTATCGGTAAGCGAACTGGTTCTGAAACCAGTGGATGAAACGCTGGCATTTTTTGCAAACCTTGAGCTGGACGATCACGACAAGGCTATTGCTAAGCGGCTTCTCATAGAAATTACGAATCGTTTAAAGTTTTTGTGCGATGTCGGGCTTGGTTACCTGAACCTTAACCGGCTTTCCTCTTCGCTTTCGGGCGGTGAATCGCAGCGCATCAACCTTGCCACATCCCTCGGAAGCAGCCTTGTGGGTTCAATGTATATTCTCGATGAGCCAAGCATTGGGCTTCACCCCCGCGACACGCACCGGTTGATTGATGTCCTTCAGGCCCTCAAAAAACTGGGCAACTCAGTCATCGTGGTTGAACACGATGAAGAGATCATGCGCGCCTCTGATCACATTATCGACATAGGGCCGGAGGCCGGAGAGAATGGCGGAGAAATCATGTTTGAAGGCACTTTTGATGAACTTACAAAGGAAACCGAAAGCCTGACTGCCGGCTACCTGACCAACAGGTTGAGAATAGAAATACCTCATGTCCGCCGTAAATGGAGGGATTCCATCGAACTGTCCGGCGTGAGGGAAAACAACCTTAAAGGTATAGATGTAAAGTTTCCGCTGAATGTGCTTGTGGCAATCACCGGGGTGAGCGGATCAGGAAAAACATCGCTGGTTAAGCGGGTGCTTTATCCAACGCTTAAGAAAATTTATGGTGGCTATGGAGAGCGCACCGGAAAATACGATAAGCTTTCGGGCGACTATATCAGGATATCCGAAGTAGAAATGGTGGATCAGAACCCCATCGGGCGTTCAACACGATCGAACCCGGCTACTTACGTGAAAGCCTACGACGACATCAGGGCTTTGTTTGCCGATCAGGCACTTGCCAAAACCAGGGGTTATAAGCCCGGTTACTTTTCTTTCAATGTTGAAGGCGGCCGCTGCGAGGAATGCGAAGGCGAAGGGGTCGTTCAGATCGGTATGCAGTTTATGGCTGATATACACCTTATATGCGAGAGTTGCAAAGGAAAGCGATTCAAAGAGGAAGTGCTGGATGTTACCTTCAATGGGAAAAGTATAGCTGACATTCTTGACCTGACCATCGATCAGGCCATTGCTTTTTTCAGCATAAATTCAAAAGGAAACAACACTGAAACCCGAATTGTGGCGAAGCTAAAACCCCTGGCTGAGACCGGACTTGGGTACCTTCGAATGGGGCAATCGTCTGATACCCTAAGCGGTGGCGAAGCGCAACGCATTAAACTGGCAAGTTTCCTGGTAAAGGGAACAGCCGAAAAGCCTACCCTTTTTATTTTTGATGAGCCAACAACCGGGCTCCACTTTCACGATATCAATAAATTACTCGGCTCTTTCAATGCATTGATTGCAAAAGGACACAGCATTATTGTTATTGAGCACAACATGGATGTAATTAAATGCGCTGACTGGGTGATTGATCTGGGCCCCGAAGGTGGTAACGATGGTGGAAAAGTTGTATTTGAAGGCACCCCGGAGGGTCTTGCCAGGGAGAAGAACTCATATACTGGTAAGTATCTTAAAGAGAAGCTAATTCGCTAATTAGCTAATCAGCAAATTACTTAATCATTAAAACTGCTATTCTGAAAACTTGTCAAATGAAAATCTTCATCTTCAAACACATTCACGACGAACCCGCCGGCCACGCAGAACAATGGGCCATTGAAAGAGGGTACGACTTCAGCTATCATTACTGGGATAATAACAATGTCTTAACCGAACTTCCCGAATTTGAACTGCTTATAATAATGGGGGGCCTGATGGGCGCTTATGAAGAGGAAATACACTCCTGGCTGGTGATTGAGAAGCAATTGATCCGTGAAGCAATCGCAAGCGGAAAAAAAGTTTTGGGCATTTGTCTTGGTGCGCAGTTAATTGCCTCAGCATTGGGTGCAAGGGTTTATAAGAACGACCATGCTGAAATTGGCTTTCATCCGGTAAAACCTGTTCTGCAAAACCACTCTGTCATTGCTGAAATCGGTGAAGTACCCGGTTTCTTTCAATGGCATGGGGATACCTTCGATTTACCCGAAGGCGCCTGCCTGATTGCCACATCTGATCAGGTGAAAAATCAGGCGTTTTCGTATGGGAACAATGTTACTGCGCTTCAGTTTCACCCGGAAATGGATACTAAAATAATTGAAGGATTATTGGAAAAATCTTATCCATTGCAAGATACTTCACCCTGGAAGCAAAGCGAAGACTCAATCAGGCAGCAGCTTTCTCAGACCAATAAAGGGCGGGAAATGCTTTACAGATTGCTTGATGAATTAACCGCCTGATCAAATGTTACCTAAGTTGAGCGATTTGAGCAAAGCGAGAAAGCGCTTTACTTAGGTAAACTCAGGTGGAATATAGCTGGGCACCTCCGCAAAATAAGAAACAGGGTTGTTACATTTTCCTGAAAATGATATTAAATGAATGCACGCTGGGAATATGTCAGAAATAAAGTGCTGTGCTTTGGTTAACAGAATGATTTTTTACTAATTTAGTACTCTGAAAAGCACTCAAAGTGCTTAAATAGTCTGGTTTATCACAATCTATATCTATGGAAAACAATTTGTCACAGGATGATTCCGGGAAAACACTCCAACAACTAATCAATGAAAATCAGGCACTTAAAGAAACTGTGGCACGGCTTAACCATCTGAGTGCACAGGAAGAAGACCTGGTAAAAGCCAAAGAAGAGGCCGAACGTGAAAACCGGATGAAATCTGATTTTCTGGCTATGATGAGTCACGAGATCAGAACTCCAATGAATGGCGTGATCGGAATGACCAGCCTTTTGCTTGACACCAGCCTTACTGTTGAACAAAAAAACTACGTAGAAACCCTCAGGTTAAGTGCCGACAACCTGATGACCATTATCAACGACATTCTCGACTTTTCGAAGATCGAATCGGGTAAAATGACGCTGGAAGAAGCTCCGTTTGAGCTACGCAACTGCATTGAAGATGCACTGGATATTTTTGCTCAGAAAGCCATTGAAAAGGGTCTCGATCTGCTTTACCTGATTCAACCTGATGTTTCTCCTTTCCTGATTGGCGATATCACCCGGTTGAGGCAGATACTCATAAACCTGATAAACAACGCTATAAAGTTCACGGAAGAAGGGGAAATTTTTATCTCTATTGAGAAAGCAACCGAAACCGAGGGACACCAGGAATTACAGTTCTCGGTGAGGGACAGCGGAATCGGGATTTCCAAAGATAAAATCGGAATTCTTTTTGAAGCCTTCACACAAGCTGATAGTTCAACCACCCGCCGATACGGAGGTACAGGACTTGGCCTTGCCATTGCTAAACATCTTGTTGAACTGATGGGTGGACGTATATGGGTTGAAAGCACCATAGGTAAAGGCTCTACCTTCAATTTCACCATTAAACTCCGGACCTCCGGAATTGGCAAAACTAAACTTTATGTGCGCGGTCAGATTCCCGAACTTAAAAGCAGCCGGGTACTGATTGTTGACGACAACGAAACCAACAGGCATATTTTTACACTTCAGTTTGAGTCGTGGGGCATGATCCCTTTAACTGCAAAGTCAGGCGCAGAAGCATTGGCAGTCATTGATGAAGATGATGAGCCATTTGACCTTGCTGTGATTGATATGCAAATGCCCAACATGGACGGATTAGAACTCGGTAGAGCTATCAAGGCACTACCATTTAAGGGAGAAATTCCCATGATCATGCTGACTTCGCTTGGGAAAATCGCTAAACTTCCGGCTGAGATCTTCGATTCACAGCTTTCCAAGCCAATCAAACTGGCTGAGCTTTTCGAAGAAGTATTAAGGGTTATCGCTGAATCACGCAGCAGGCGCAGCAACCTAGCCGACCACAACATCGACAAAAATCTTTCGTCCAAACTGCCAATGCGTATTCTTCTGGCTGAAGACAATGTCACCAATCAGGACCTCGTTATTACTCTTTTAAGTAAAATGGGATATAAGATTGATGCTGTTGAAAACGGACGCAAAGTACTCGAAATGCTGGACCGGAAAAAATATGATATCATCCTGATGGACATCCAGATGCCGGTAATGAACGGCATGGAAGCCACCAAGATTATCTGCGAAAAATTCCCCGAACACGAAAGACCTAAAATAATTGCCATCACCGCCAACGCCATGCCGGGCGACCGCGAACGATACCTGAATGCCGGAATGGTTGATTATCTTCCCAAACCCATTAAGTTTAAAGATGTGCAATCGGTCCTTATTAAATGGGGAAAGAAAAAATAGCACAACGCCCTTTAATAATAAAAGCCCGGGAAACCGGGCTTTTTTTTTTATAAATCGCGAAAGAATACACGAGAATTTCTCCGTTCAGAAGCAATTATCCCAACCGACAGGAAATGTTTATAAATTCAGGAAAGCTCTATCCTTTTAAACTTTCCCTCCCTGAATCTTATCCTGCAACTCTTTCAACTCTTTCCACAAACCCTGGGCAGCGAGTTTGGCCTGGTGTTGCCAGGTTGCAGGGTCGTGCAGTTTAAATTGCTCACCGCCTGCTTCAAGGATACTTTTTAACTTTTCGGCCGGAGTCTCTGATAGCTGGGCCCATGATTTAATGCCAGCTACATGCATTAGTTCCTCAATCTTCGGTCCAACGCCTTCCACAATTTTCAAATCATCTGCTTTGTAGCTTTTTCCGAATATTTCAGCAGCCAGTTTCATATCGGGAACAAATAAAACGGGTGCTTCAGCAGAAAACTTCAATCCTGCCTTTGACAACTCATCCCTGAGATGCTTTATTTCTTCGCCAAGTCTGGTCTTTTCCCCTTCAAGAGACACCTGAAGCACTTTGGCTTTTACTCCGGATATTTTGATCTCTCCCTCCAACTGTACAATGCGTGCATTAGCCGTTGCAAGATCTGATATCCTTGCATTCAGGGTAGTCTGTAAACCTTCCTTCTCAGTGGTAATTTCCGAAACCAGGCTCCGGGATTTTTCAAGATCAGCCTTACAATTGCTGAGATTGGACTCAAGAAGGTTGATATTGTTTTCAAGTCCGGCTTTGATTCCCGGGCACTTGTCATGATCGGTTTTTAAGGCAAAAAACTCTTCCTTGTAACTTTTTTTGAAGAGCCAGCCAATTATGAATCCCAGTATTGCTGCGCCCAACAGCATGATTACTACTTCAATCAGGTGCGAACTGAATGCTTCAGTTCCGGGGCCTAACGCGATGTTTTGCTCGAACATATCTGATGTTTTTAAATTATTTAACGACTATTTCAGTTCTACGGTTTTTAGCCCTGTTTTCTTCGGTATCGTTCGGGCTTGTGGGTTGCTTTTCACCTTTTGATGAGACAGATATCCGGGCAACCGGAATTCCCCTGACGACAAGTGCTGACTGGATGGATTCAGCGCGTAACAGGCCCATGCTGTAATTTACCTCATCAGGGCCAATATTATCCGTATGGCCAATGATTTCAACGGTTTTTGATGAGTTTTTCAGGCCAGTTGCCAGGTTATCAAGGTACTGGTCTGCCGGATAATTAACAATTTTCTCCGCTGAATTAGTGGGGAAATAGATTGTGAATTTGTCAGAGGCAATGGCTTCCGGTGCTTTTATTGTTTCTGCAACTTTAATTTCAGCCAACAACGCCGGAACAGGGTTCCCGTCTGCAGAAGATAGTCCGTCATCTGCCATGCTTGTCAATGATATCAAGGAATCCGGAATATCCGGGAATAAGCCCCTTACCATTTTTGCCCGTGCCAGGCCAAGGTTTTTTTCGCTGGTTTGGTTCGTTTCCGAACGACTAAAAAGTCCCGAAAGTTGCAGAACATTTCCCGGCTTAACCAGCTCTATGAGGGAATCCCTCCAGACAGGGAATCTGGTTCCTGTCAAAGGCTTGTCACTTTCCCAATCAAACAACAACGGATAACCGGATTGAACCGGGTTTGCTTCTGTTTGTCCCGGTGAGGAGCCGTTGTAACATCGATCTTTGATTTTGCAGGTATAATACCACCCTGAACCAAAAATCCAGAGTGCCAAACCCGCAATTGCCAGTGCTTTTTTCATACGATGGTGATTAAAAGTTTATAAAAAGGTTTTTAATACTGATTTTCAGGCATATACATTGAATAGTAGGAATAGCCATTTTAATAAGATTATGAGAATGATCTGAAAATTCCGGATGAAAGAATACTGGCAGTTAGGTTAGGATAACCGGGCCGTAGGTAAGAGGACTATAAATGTACGTAAATATTAATACGAGCCAACCGGTAGTGAAAGAAATATTCGGGCGATTCTTAAAATTTTCAGTTTTAACACAAATTGAGGTTAAGGCTGAGGTTGAGGCGATGAGCTGAGCAGCTTGCCCCGCAGAAACGGAGTGGATGCGGGGGAGCCGAAGCTTTGAGGTTAAGGTTAAGGTTAAGGTTAAGGTTAAGGTTAAGGTTAAGGTTGAGGATAAGGTTCAGGTTTAGGCGATGAGCTGAGCGTAGCCGAAGCTTTCAGGATAAGGTTTGGGTTTAGGTTGAGATTTCAATAATTAAAGAACAATCCTGAATAGAAGGCCATTGGTCATTCTCCATTCGTCATTCGTCATTCGTTTTCACCTCATCCGCCTTCGGCACCTTCTCCTAAAGGAAGAAGGATACTCCCGGGGAAATTCGTCATTCGTTGGTCCCTGAGCTCTCGGTTGGTGAGCTCACGGTTGGTGAGCTTTCGGTTGGTGAGTTCTCGGTTGGTGAGCTCTCGGTTGGTGAGCTCTTGTCGAACCATGCCGAACCATGTCGAACCATGTCGAACCATGTCGAACCATGCCGAACCATGCAGAAGGGCATTCGTCATTCGTCATTCGTCATTCGTCATTCGTAAATCGTAGTTAAAAGGTTGAGGCGATGAACTGGTTGAGGTTGAGGTTGAGCCAGCCCAACTGAAGCAGGTCGGATAAACCTGACTTTCAGAGTAGGCAAGTGTTGCATTTTTATACAGTGTATATATTTTATACAATCACTTTTTAATTACTGATAAACAGGTTGTTACAACTGTAAGATAAATTATGTGTTGATATATTCATCACTACACTTGTATAATTAATAAACATATTTTGTATATGACCATGATATTCAAGAACATACGACCCGTGGCATTGTTATTGGAATAAGCCCTTCTGAATTTTATTTGAATGTGAATTGAGTCTTCAGACAAAGTGCAAACCCAACTAAATCATAATACCATGAAAAATTTACCATTTTTAATCACGGGGTTACTGATGACCTTAATCAGTGTAACTGGCCTGAGTTTTGCCGGAACTGACAACCAGACAAATGACGGGACCTCACCTGCCACAGCTACCCTTAATGTTTCCTGTTCACCGGAGTTGAATGAGCTGGCAACGAGTTGGACGAAAGAATACGGCAGACTCAATCCAACCCTGAAGACCAACCTGAATGTAATCGCTGATAATCAGAATATTCCGGGAAGAAACCTAACGCTGATTACCAAAAAAGAAGCAATATCTGCTAACGATAATACCCTCTGGAAAATGGTAATCGGCCGAAATGCGATCGTTCCGGTTATGAACGCGAATAATCCCATGCGAAATGAAATCTTCCGCCAGGGAATTTCGGCAGAAGCATTCAGACAACTTATGACCGACCCACAAAATCAAACCTGGGCCACCATGATCATTGATGGGCAAGATGTTCCCATTCACCTATATACCATTAAAAATGAAGCCTTAAATGCAGACATTGCTGACTTCATTAAAACGAATACTAACCTGAACTATGGAAATGCGGTAGCTAATTCTGAGGAACTCATTTCTGCCATCCAAAAAGACATTTATGCCATTGGATTCTGCCGATTACCGGATATCCGCACTACAAATTCCAATAATATTGCGGAAAACATATCATTACTTCCCATAGATAAAAACGGTAACGGGCGTCTCGACAGTTTTGAAAATATTTATGGCAATCTGCAGTCGTTTACCCATGGGGTATGGGTTGGGAAATATCCAAATGCACTTTGCGAAAGTATTTATGCCGTTTCGTCGTCGAAACCCACAGAAAGTAACGAACTCGCATTTCTTACATGGATTATGGCTGACGGCCAGCAATTTATGAATCCCAGTGGCTACATTGTTCTGGCCAGCAGAGAAAGCCAGTCAAACATTGAAGCACTGACTGGTACAGAGGTGGCTTTGACACAAACCGAAAAATCCTACACTTCAATCATATGGCTGTTAGCCATCCTCGGATTGGTTTTCACAGGTGTGATTATTACGGCTGTGGTCAGAGTACTGAGAAAGAGCAAATCTTCGGCCATCAATGGCGAAATCAGAATTACAAATGCTTTAAACGAAAATGTTATTGATGCCCCCAGGGGGTTATACTTTGCCAAAACGCATACCTGGGCTTTTATGGAAAAAGACGGAATCGTAAGGATAGGAATTGATGATTTTCTCCAGCATATCACAGGTACGCTTTCACGGATAAAGATGAAAGAGCCCGGTGAAACTATAAGAAAAGGTGAAAAGATACTGACCATCATCAGGGATGGCAAGCAACTAAATGTTTACGCGCCGGTTTCGGGTACCATCAAATCGCAAAATACTGCACTTACCGAAGATTCCTCCCTGATTAACTCCTCGCCCTATACGAATGGCTGGGTTTATATGATAGAGCCCAAAAACTGGCTCAGGGAGATTGAGTTCCTTTTTATGGGCGAAAAGTATAGAGACTGGTTGAAGGATGAATTTGCCAGGCTTAAGGATTTCTTTGCCGAATCAGTAAGATCAAACTCTTCCTCTTACGCTCATATTATTCTTCAGGATGGCGGTGAACTCACCGACCATGTTCTGGCTGATCTGGAACCTGAAGTATGGGAAGATTTTCAAACCAAATTCATAGATACCTCCAAATAATTCATTTTCTAAGTCTTCTGATATTCATCAATAAAATCTGAAATATGAGTATAGATCGGCGTAACTTTTTGAAAACACTGGGCGTAGCAGGGCTTACCCTGACTTTAGGTAAGGGTTTTGGATCAACAACTCCGGATGAAGATCCGACAGAATTCAGCGCAATGCTTTTTGATTCAACGCTTTGCATAGGTTGTAAGAGTTGTGAAAAAGCCTGTGCGAAAGCACACAATTTCCCTGAGCCTGATGACGAAATAAAACCAGACGTTCTCCGGAAAACCAGTGAGACCCGGCGTGGAGTCATCAACAACCACACAACATCAAAAGGTGAAGTGTTTGTAAGGAACCAGTGTATGCACTGCAACGAACCGGCATGCGCTGCTGCTTGTCTCACCCAGGCAATGTACAAAACAAAGGAAGGCCCTGTGATCTGGCGGGAGGATAAATGTATGGGATGCCGCTATTGCATGGTTTCCTGTCCGTTTGATGTTCCCAAATTCGAATACCTCAGTGCCAATCCGAAAATTCAGAAGTGCGATATGTGTTATGAACGGATTATAAAAGGCGGGATTCCGGCTTGCGCCGAAGCCTGCGGAGATGCCCTGATATTTGGAACACGCCGCGAACTGATTGCAGAAGCCCGCAAAAGAATTGCTGAGAACCCCAACGATTATTACAATCAGATTTATGGTGAAGATGTAGCTGGTGGAACCGGTCTTTTATATCTTTCACCAGCTCCGTTTGATGAACTGGGATTTAATCCCAAACTTCAAAATACCTCCTATCCTGCCTTATCCAAAGGATTCCTTTACAGTGTTCCTTCCGTTTTTGTTCTATTGCCTCCGTTATTGCTGGCGATTCACGAAGCAACTAAAAGTAACCAACCTAAAGAAGAAGAAAATGAATAAGACAGCTATCACTATCGCGAAAGACAATGAAGGAATGTCAATCTGGCGCTTTTTGACAAACGAATTAAAGCCCAGAGGCAAATGGGTTACGCCCTTTAACATTATTTCCATTCCCATCATTTTTCTGGGACTTGGCCTGATTGTCTATCGCTTTATACATGGAATTGGTTCCATCACAAACCTGACGCAGGAAATCCCATGGGGATTGTGGATCGGATTTGATGTGGTGACCGGTGTTGCTTTTGCAGGCGGTGCTTATGTAATTACTTTCATGGTGTACATCCTCAAAATGAAAAAGTACCATTCAATAGTGAGGGTTACTGTACTAAATGGATTCCTGGCTTATGTGTTCTATGCCGGTGCTTTGCTGCTCGATCTCGGACGGCCATGGAATGTGATCAATCCTATTATCGGCAATAGTTTCGGTACCAGTTCTGTGCTGTTTCTTGTTGCGTGGCATTTTATGCTTTATATGATAGCCGAGCTGATTGAATTTTCGCCGGCTATCGCTGAATGGCTGGGGGCACGGCGTGCCAGGAAAATCCTTTCTGGAATGACCATCGCCGCTGTCATCTTCGGAATTACCTTATCCACACTTCACCAGTCGGGGTTGGGTGCGCTTTACCTAATGGCCAAAGATAAAATCCATCCACTATGGTACTCTGAATTTATACCTATCCTGTTCCTTGTTTCCAGCATTTTCGCCGGGCTCTCGATGGTTATTTTCGAAGGATCAATAAGCCATAAGGTTTTCTTCAGTCAGATCAGCGAAAAAAATCATAAAGCACAAAAAGGCATCCTGACCGGCTTGTCAAAAATATGTGCCGGTGCCATGTTTGCCTACTTCTTTCTGCAATTGCTCGTGTTCATTCATGGCAAAAACTGGGATTTGCTAAATACACCGATGGGCTATTGGTTCCTGGTTGAGATGATTGGCTTTGTACTTATCCCTATGATGCTGTTTATTTATAGTTACCGAACCAGTAACATTTTTCTGGTCAGGCTTGCGGCCATAGTTACAATGATCGGTATTATTATCAACCGGCTGAATGTCACTGTGATCGGGTTCCGCTGGGACGCTGCAGTGCATTATGTCCCCTCATGGATGGAAATTGTGGTTACCCTGGCTGTCATTTTCACTGAAATCTGGATTTTCCGGTGGATCATCAACCGCATGCCGGTACTCAGGGAATCACCCGATTGGGTTAATGAAGAAAAATAAACCTTTGTCGCAAATAATGAAGTGACATCAAAAAACACACAAGATGGACGGATTTACCTATTACAACATTTTCGATACCAAAGGCATCGAATACCTGGCAATTATCGCATTTTTTGCCATTCTCATTCCTTTCTGGTTTATTCTGAGCAAACAGACCAAACTGACAAAGGAAATTCAGAAAACACTGGGCATACTCACTGCCAATGCATTAAGAATACCTCAGGGTTTATTTTTCAGCAAAAACCATACCTGGGCACACCTTGAAAAATCGGGAGCTGCCAAAGTCGGCCTTAACGATCTGCTGCTGCACCTCACCGGTGAAGTAAAACTGAATATTCTTAAAAAACCCGGTGAAAGCATTTACAAAGGAGATTTCATTGCCGAAATTGACCACAAAGGTAAATTCCTGAAGGTCTTCTCTCCCATTTCAGGAGAAATCCTGGATTCGAATTCCACACTCGCCAAAAACCCTGAAGTTCTGAATGAGGATCCATACAGCAAAGGATGGATATACAAGATCAGGCCTTTCCAATGGGTGGCTGATACAAATTCATATTACCTGGCCGAAGAAGCCACAAACTGGAATGCTAAAGAACTGGAAAGGTTCAAAGATTTCCTCGCGACTACCATGAGCAAATACTCACCTGATCCCGAAAAAATCATTCTGCAGGACGGAGGTGAATTGCGCGATCAGCCACTTTCTGAACTTCCCTGTGAAATATGGCATGAGTTCCAGTTAAATTTCATGGCCAAAGATTTGAATTCCAGGATTTAAAATAGCTTCAAAGTGTTCATATCCTGAAAGATACAGTTGACTCAGCCTAAAAAGCCGGTGGTTGATTTCAGCTTCCGTTATTTGCTTTAATAATCTGCCAGGACGATGCGCAATACACATCGTTTTGGCAGATTGAACGTTATTTTTAATCAGAATAAATTGACCGGCATTTTTCATCGGATGGTGGATGAATCAATTATCTTCATAATTTTAAGATCAATTTAACCTCAGAAATACATTAAGATATATGCCATGAACTGGTTAAAAAAAGCAACCACAAAAAGCGGAGTCGGAAGCCCGATACTGAATGGATATGTTAAATTCCGGTCGTCAATTTATGGCAGGGTGGTTATCATCATCACCATCTCATTGTTTTTCCTGTTTGCCGTATTCGGGGTTATTTTCAGATCGGTTAATGAGGAATACATGAAATCTGTTATCCGTGAGAACGGGAATAATATTGGGTTCCTCGTTGAAGGAGCCCTTTACCGTTCCATGCTCGAAAACGACCCGACTTCATTACAAAGCACGCTTGATGTTATCAATACATTGTCGGGCATTGAGGATGTAAACATGTATGACAAAGATAATAACCTTGTATATTCTTCCATCTCCAACGATACAATCTCACACAGTGACCCGAACTGCAAAAGTTGCCATGATAATTTCGCAACCATGTTTTCAGCAAATGAGAAATCTTACAAGATCATAGATGTTAACAGCGAATGCAGCATGAATCATAACAACAGCGAAAACAGATACCTGGTGATTAAATCGCCGGTTCTAAACAGCAGGTCCTGCTATGAAAATTCATGTCATGCGCATAGTCAGAACGACCAGGTTCTGGGTTCACTGATCATTAAACTACCTTTGAAAGAACTTGACACTGCCCTTCAGAAGTCAACCACAGATTATTTTCTGATGGCTGCGCTTATGACAACTTTGCTGGTACTGTTTTTAATACTTTTTACCAGAAAAAAAATCAGGGAGCCATTGCAGGCATTGATCGATGCAAGTGTTGCTGTCGCTAAAGGCGATAAAAGCACCAGACTGGAAATGCCACCAAATCAGCTATCGGATATGAGAATGGTTTCGTCTGCTTTCAACAATATGCTCGATAACCTGCAGACTGCAACGAATGAACTTCACAACTGGTCGCAACAGCTTGAATATAAAGTACAGAAAAAGTCGGAAGAATTGGGACAGGCTCAAAACGAGCTGATTAACATTGAAAGAATTGCTTCGCTGGGAAAGTTATCCCTGTCGGTTGCCCACGAAATCAATAATCCATTATCGGGAATCCTGATCTACACAAAACTGATTTACAAACAGCTTAATAATCAGGAGCTTGACCAGATAAAAAAAGAATCAATGCTGAAGCATCTGCGCCTGATTGAAAATGAAACGAAACGCTGCGGGGACATTGTTAAAGGCCTGCTCGATTTTTCCAGAAAAGATCAGAATGAATTTGAACCAAAGCATCTGCACGAAATTCTGCACGAAACCTTCGAATTGATGACACATCCTATGAAAATAGCCAATGTCAGCTTTTTATCGGATTTTTCGGCCAGGCCCGATTTGATTTACTGCAGTCCCAACCAGATAAAACAGGCTTGTGTTGCCATCCTGGTTAACGCATCAGAAGCAGTTTCGGAAAACGGAGAAGTATTGTTCCGGACTTACAATCCCGATCCTGAACATATCAGGATTGAAATCACAGACAATGGCATTGGCATTTCCGAAGAAGATATCACCCATGTATTTCAGCCATTCTTTTCCACCAAGGAAAGCGGAAGCGGCATTGGTCTGGGCCTTTCGATTGTTCATGGAATTATCGAGAATCACAAGGGGAAAACGGAAGTAAATTCGGAGAACAGAAAAGGAACGACAATTTCAATCACTTTACCTTTGCTAAAGGCATAAAGCGAATTATTATGGCGAAAAAAATATCAATACTGATTGTTGATGATGAAGAATCTGTCAGGGATTCATTGTACAACTGGTTTATCGAAGATGGCTTCCGTGTTGAAAGCGCTGAAAATGCGAAGATGGCATTGGCAGCGCTTGAATCTGAAAGCTATGATATCATTCTGGCTGATATAAAAATGCCTGGCATGGATGGGCTGGAGATGCTAAAACGAATTAAATCGCTGAAGAAAGAGTCCATTGTCATCATGATGACAGCTTTTGCCACGGTTGATACAGCCGTTCAGGCACTCAAAGACGGAGCGTTCGATTATATTACCAAGCCTTTCGATCCCGACGACCTTTCGCACCTGATCAGGAATGCTTCGAAGCAGATTTCCCTTGCTGAAGAGAATGAAATTCTGAAGGAAAAAGTTGTATCGCTTGAGAATGTGGAGGATATGATTGGCAAGAGCGAAGCGATGCAAAAAGTATTCAGGGAAATTGAGAGCGTGGCCCAGTCAAACGCATCGGTGATTATAACCGGCGAAAGCGGAACCGGTAAGGAGCTTGTGGCCAAGGCAATACATGCCAATTCGTCCCGTAAATTCTTTCCTCTCGTAAGCGTTCATTGTGGGTCATTGACCGAAAGTTTGCTCGAAAGCGAATTATTCGGGCACGAGAAAGGGGCTTTTACCGGTGCTGTGTATAATCGTAAAGGCAGGTTTGAAATGGCCGACAGTGGCACCATATTCCTCGATGAAATTGCCACCATTTCTCCAAAAATGCAGGTTGAACTATTACGGGTTCTGGAGACCAAAAGTTTTGTCAGGGTAGGTGGAAACAAGGAAATCAACTCTGATTTCAGGGTAATCTGCGCTACCAACAGGGATTTAAAAACAATGGTCGAAAAAGGGCTGTTTCGCGAGGACCTTTTTTACCGGCTTAATGTGGTGAATATCAATGTCCCTCCTTTGCGCGAACGCATTGAAGATATCCCATTGCTGGCTGAGCATTTTATCAAAAAGTACTGCATTTCAATGAACAGACCCCTCATGTCGATAGATTCATCTGCGCTTAAGCGCCTTGAAGAGTTTTCGTTCCCGGGAAATATCCGCGAACTTGAAAACATGATAGAACGTGCCATTGTGGTGGGAAAAGGTAAAAAGATCAGCCTCAGAGACCTGCCAATTTGGAAAGAGACCATCAGTACAACCATTGAAAGCCTGGGAGAACTTGAAAAAAACCACATCGTACAAATTCTCGAAAAGTATAACTGGAACATTTCCGTTACGGCCAAGGCCCTGAAAGTTGACAGGGTAACGCTTTACAATAAGATAAAGAAGTACAATTTAAAACAGGCAAAGTAAGCCGATTCCGGCTAAACCGGGTCTGTTGGTCAATGTTTTAAGTTTAGGCCAACCACCTCTTACAATCCAGGGTTCTCCCGCTAAACTTTTCGTGAATGGATCAGAAAAACATCATGTTGATTTCGTTTGGCTATTTCGGGAAAGCAATTCCCGGGATAATCGCCAAAGATGTGGAACATGAGTTTTCGATTCCTGTTGTCATCAGGGAAGGCCACCTGGACCTGAGCGAATTTTATGATGCCGCCCGAAGACAATACAATGGAAATAATCTTCTGAAAAAAATTGACAGCATATATGCATCCGATATAACAAAAACGTTGGGAATATTCAATGTTGACCTCTTCATTCCTATTCTAACCTATATTTTTGGTCAGGCTTTTTTAAACGGGCGAACCGGAATTGCTTCAATATACAGATTAAGCAACGAACGCTATGGAATTGCAAATGATGATGCGATTCTGACAGATCGTTTTCGCAAGGAAGTTATCCATGAACTGGGCCATACTTTTGGCCTGATCCATTGCCACGATACCGACTGTGTAATGAAGTCAAGCACTTATGTGGAAGATATTGATCAGAAAAGCCATCATCTGTGCAATAAATGCAGGATGGAAGTTGGGAAACATAGATAGTCTTTTGAAAAAACTTTTCTTCCCGATTAAAAATTTTGTTCGTTCATAATTCAACGGATCATTTTTCAAGGTCCAGCTCATGCTCAAGCGCTCCAAGCTGTTGCCTGAAATCCTTCAGGACCGGTTGTGATGCTTCATTTACTGCATTTCTGAGATCAATAAGGTTGAATGGCTTTTGCAGAAACGTAAGACCGCTATGCCTGGAAGCCTGAATTGATCTGTTGTTGAAGGAAGAAATAAATACCACGCTGAGATCAATGGTAGCATCGCTAAAATAGCAATCAAACCTGGGCCAGGTTGAATATTGAAGTTTTTGAGCATGCATCAGCATCATAAAACCAATGCTGAAAAAACAGAAGAGTAGATTTTTTTTCATGATATTTCAGGAGTTTCAATAAAAATAACGTTGTTAGCCGGATATGACAACCGAAATCGGGTTTACCCCTATTGGATGTCAAAATAAAATTAATTATTCAAATAAATAATATCACAATCCTATTCATGCAATAAAATGGTGGTTCCCATTCAGATCTTTCTAAAGATAGTCATAGTCAGTCTCACCTGACTTTACTCATAATATCATGCAACCAACTAAAAAACCAACGCACTGAGAGCCCAATAATCTTAAGAAATTCAAACCGGATACCTCAATACTAAACTCAGACCAGCAGATAGTCCTTTATTTTTTACTTGGTTGCTGAGCTGGTTGGTGAGTTCTTTGTCGAACCATTGTCGAAGCATACTTTTTACCTGGTTGCTGAGTTGGTTGGTGAGCTATTTGTCGAACCATTATCTAAGAATACTTTTTACCTGGTTGCCTGTGGCAAACAGGCAGGCTTTGAACTTTGAGCTTTGAGCTTTGAACTTTGAGCCTCACTCTCTTATTCCCTTAAACTCCGACCCTTCTTTCCATCCGGGAAAAGTCGATTCATTGGCTAATTTCAACCCAACCCTGAAAAGCAGTTTCGCATCTTCCGCCACACCCGACAAATCCCATATTGAATCATACTGATCAGTCGGTTTGTGATAATTATTTGCCAGCCATTCTTTTTCTTTCTGCTGCATCCATTCTTTTCCGCGCGCCCGGCTGTCGCAATTGCCACGGGCATAAAGACCCGGCACTCCCACTTTAGCAAAACTGAACTGGTCGCCCCGGAAGTACATACCGGTTTCCGGATTTGGGTCAGGAAGAATATAACGATCCTGCAAATCTGCGAATTCTTTCAGGTAGTCTTCGAGTTCTGACTGACCGTATCCGGTAACCATGACGTCTTTCATTTGCCCGTAATACAGCATCAGATCGTTGTTGATGTTGGCCACCGTTTTGCTGAGGTCAAATGAAGGATGTTCCACATACCAGGCTGAGCCCAGCAAGCCCTGCTCTTCAGCGGTTGGCGCAAAGAAGGCAATGCTGCGTTCTGGTTTGGTTTCTAATTTGGTAAAGGCTTCAGCTATTTCCAGCATCCAGGCGAGCGTGGTTCCGTTATCCACAGCACCATTGTAAATGGAATCACCATTAATCGGTGTACCGACACCAAAATGGTCCCAATGACCGGAATAGATGATAACTTCATCGGGCCGGGTAGTTCCGGGCAATACTGCCATGATATTGTGCGATAGTTTATTGCTGAACCCTGATTTCATCGAGACCGAAACACCGGCATTCATCTCAACCGGTCTGAAGCCGGGTTTCCTTGCTGCTGCGATCAGGCTGTCCAGGTTCTGGTTCTGACTTGCAAACAGTTTAAAAGCTGCATCGCGGGTAATCCAGCCTTCAATTTCACAACGGCCTTTGTAACCATCTTCGGGCTGTAGATAAAATTTTGATGTTGTTGCGCCGCTCACCACCACCGACCAGGGGTAACCGGCCTGCGGGGTTTCATGCACAATCAGCACCCCCAGCGCACCCTGGCGGGCTGCTTCTTCATATTTGTAGGTCCATCGGCCATAATAGGTCATGACATTTCCCTTGAAGTAAGTTGAATCGCCGCTGTTGTATCCGGGATCGTTCACCAGCACCACCACTACTTTACCCTTTACATCAATACCTGCATAATCATTCCGGTTGTATTCAGGAGCCACAATGCCAAACCCGGCAAAAACAAGTGACACTTTGCTCAGAATAGTGGTTTCCTGTATCCGTTTTGAGAATACCACAAAGTCATCGAGGTAATTCAAATGAATAGTCTTCCCTTCGGCGTCGATTAACATTTGTGGTGAAGGTTCACAGCTCACTTCCACCAGTGGGACTTCCTGGAAAAAGCTTTTACCAAATCCGGGCTTCAGGCCCAGACGGATAAACGCCCTTTTCAGATAGGCCATAGTACTGTCTTCGCCTACCGTACAAGGTTTTCTGCCCAAAAACTCATCGGAACCAAGGGCTTTAACATATTCAACAAGGTCGGCCGTATTGATGCTGTCCTCAGCGTTCTGAATGTCGTTATTGCTGCAACTTGTTATAATTAACAGGCTGAACAAACAGCCGGAAAACAGGAACCGGAATTTCATATTTCTGATTTGCAAAGTGAATAAAACGGATAGGAAACCCGAAATAGCTGGTTTTACCAACTTTCATTGAAGCCAGTATGTCTATTTCAGACTAAATTGTTGGTGAAAGTAAGGAGAAATAAAACCGGATAAGAACATGTTGTGAACTTTAAGTTACAGAATAAGAAACCTCATGACATCTTTTGGTTTAAAATTGGTTAAAGCGTTGCAAATATTAAAAAAATTCCTAATTTTGCCAACCCAAAACAGCGGCGGGGTAGCTCAGTTGGTTAGAGCGTCGGATTCATAACCCGGAGGTCACGGGATCGTCCCCCGTCCCCGCTACAAATTGGAAAAGCTGCAAATACTGCAGCTTTTTTTATTCCAAGTTCTGAATAGTCTTTTTTTTCGCCTCGGATTCATATCCGCCCGAGGCGGACACGGGATCGTCCCCCGTCCACGCTTAAAATTGAAAAAGCTGTAAATACTGCAGCTTTTTTTATTCCAAGTTCTGAATAGTCTTTTTTTTCGCCACGGATTCATATCCGCCCGAGGCGGACACGGGATCGTCCCCCGTTTACGCTGCAAAGTTCAAATAGCTGGGTTCCCGGGCTTTTTTAGTTATATTATTCTTCTCAGGCAGAATCCCTTTCAAACTCAGGCAAATAATCCTGACTGCTATTGATATAACCCAAATTGTAAGCAATTCGCAATAAAACACTTTCTTGGATTTGGCGGATTGAAACTATTTGCAGATCAGGCTTTACCTATGTTAAGTGATTTATCAGTTCATTCAAATCACTTAACATAGGCATAAGTTACCTTTTTATTGAAAAATGATTAATAGGAACAGAAAATATTAAAAAAAATCTCAGGTGCGGGGTCAGCACTTAAATCACTGACTGATAGCTATGAAAAAACTACTCGCTTTGTTCAGCGTGATTTCGCTTCTGACAGTCATAAACTGCACGAAACAATCGGATTTGAAACCAGATATTGTTGACAAAAAGATCATAGTTAAAGAGATTTTCAAAGCAGGAATGTCATGGAATTCGCAGTTTAATAGTTTAAAATCAACCTATCCGATAGATGTTGATCTGGATACCATAATGCCTGGGCCTGAAGGTGGCAATATTCATATACTTGGGAGTATAACCGGTTCGATGGAACTTGATGATGTCAATATGAATGTTCTGGGGGGCACTCTGACACTCGGATTGACCGAAACAATCAGCGATTATGCATTTTTTTACGATGGTAAGAAATTTACCATGAATGGCGCACCTTTTATCACATCCAACGGAACATTTTTCCTGATTCCCGGTGGTGCATTTGGATCAGAGTCAAGTATGCAACTTTCGGGCGGAATAAGAGTAACCGGACCCAATTATGATAAAACCGTGAATGTACAGGTAACAGTAAATATCAATGCTGACGGTCGGGGTGGAAATGTCAGCGGAAAAATCGGCGGTGATCCTGTAAATTTCACCTTCTAAGAAAACTTAACTTACCCTTTACAAAAAGGCAAAAAGCCCGGTTCACGGGCTTTTTTAGTTCAATTAACTGGTTGATCCTAATCAATCACCCTGAATTCCTCTTTATAAACCACGCCTCTTCTTCGCAACCCTTCAAGTAAAAAACTGACTATTTTCGGATCTTTCCCAAGAAATTCCGGTGCTGAAACACCTTTGTGGGAATAGAGCCCCTGGATCAGCATCCGCGCAGCCATCGTAGCCGTATAGCCCGTCGTTCTGGCCATAGAATGTATGCCTGTTTCGGGATCATAGCGGTCGTGAAGATTCCAGGTGTAGCGCTGCCTTACTCCATCTTTCAGACCTTCGGCGATAACCTGCATAATGGTCAGGTCCTCCTCCCCTTCCTGCAGTTTCCATTTTGGGAAAAGAAGCCTCGAAGTAAATTCCAGCGGACTGATCATCGTCCCATTGATGTTGATTGGCTCTTTACTGAAGAAACCCGTATCGCGCAGGACTGCCATTTTTTCAATATGCCCTTTGTAGCGCAGGGTTTTTTCAATCATATAATCACCTTTAATAGTTGTAGCCAGGGTACGCAAACCATCGCTGTTGAAGGCTTCAAGGGTTCCGATGCCTGGAAATTCAAGCAGTTCCGGATCCGACAAGGCTTCCCGTACAACCATTCTGCCACCATCAATATAGCGGGCCGGTCGGGTATATTCTTCAATTACATCGATGGGCGAAAAAACCGCCTTGTACTCGAATGGCCAGGTTCTCACAACAGGCAGGCCACCCACGTATGTAATCCCTTTCTCCAGTGTATCAAGCATCGAAGCGCCATAGCCGATCAGCACATTGCTCATGCCCGGGGCCACCCCAATATCGCAGATCACGGTTACCCCATTTTCTTTTGCTTTTTGATCGAGTCCGAACATATCTTCAGGAAAAAAGGCGATGTCAACCACATTTTTTCCACAATCAATCAGGCGCTCCACGGTACGATAGCCCATGTAGCCGGGAACGGCGTTAATGACGATATCCTTGCCTTCAGCTAAAAATTTAATGGTCTGCGGATTGTCAAGATCAGCCCTGACAGTTTCAATTCCAGAGTAAGCTGCCAACTTAGCCAGGGCTTCAGGGCTTACATCGGCTGAGGTAACTTCAAATTCACCATCTTTTGCCAGATCAATGGCCATTGGACCGCCCACCAGGCCGGCTCCGAGTACGAGAACTTTCATAGAAACATTTATTGGGTTTTGTAATATGTCCTAATCTTAAAAGGACATCAAAACACAAAGTTGCAACAAAAAATGAAAATCAGGGATTTATTTTTGTTTTCTTTCTAAACCTGACTTCTATGCATTGATTTTATTATGGCAGGATTATTAAAGGGGTGCTGGAATATTTCCATTCCGGTTCATTAACTGCACGATTTCCCTGTACTGCGAAACTACTATCCCTAAAACAACAAGCACGATGCCTGCTATTTTCTGCACCGAAAAAACTTCAGCCAGCACAAAATATGCAGCTACCGCGGTAAACACAGGAATCAGATTAGTGAATATGTTGGCTTTCACCATGCCAAGTTTAGCAACAGCCATAATAAAAAACAGGTAGGCCAGACAAGAGCCAAAGAAAGCCAGTTGGAGCATTGCCAGGATCAGATCCATCTGGGGGTTGACCAACATAAACCCTTTAAAATCAAATATCATAAAGAGTGGTAGAAAATAAAATGCCCCTATCAGGTTCTGACGGGAAATTATTGTCAGTGCGGTGTATTTGTGGGTAAGTTTCTTAACAATCACCGAATAAACAACCGCTGAAAAAACAGCAAGAAACAATAAAAAAATACCTTTAGGCGCCGCATTCAGGCTTAAATCGGGATTAACCAGCATAACAACAATCCCTAAAAAGGAAACTACAATGCCCAGCCAGGTGAAAAAGTTGATTTTTTCGCGGGTAAACAACATCGCCGCCAGCGGGCTGAATAACGGAATGGTTGCGATAATGGCAGATGCGATGGTGGATGATACAAACTTTAGCCCAAAACTTTCGCCCAAAAAATAGAAAAATGGCTGGCTTAAGGCGAGCAGGGCAAACCATTTGTAATCACTTCTTTCGATCCGTTCATTTCGTTTCCACAGTTTAACAAACAGAAACAGCAAAGCCGAGGACAGCACAAGCCGGATAAAGATAATGGTAATGGGCTCATAGTATCTGACAGCGATCTTAAACCAGATAAAAGTCAGCCCCCAAAAAAGCATGGAGAGTATAGCGTAGATATAGAATCTGAGTTGATCAGTTTTCAATGAGGAACAGGTATTGGATAATTGGCAGATTCGCCAATCAGGCGGCAAAAGTAAGACTTTACCTTCAGCAGAACAATTTATGGATTCAGATGTGAATCCTGTTAAATAAAACACTCACGTACACATCTTATAAATAATTTTTTCCGGGAGACGCGATGCCTCGCGTCTCCCGGAAAAAAGAAAGAACATATTTACCAACCTATAAATGTTGGTTTGCAGAGTTGGTGTTGCCTTGCGTCTCCACGAATAAAGAAAAAATTGCATGAATATTTTCTTCGAAAAGTGTAACAATTCAATCCGGGTAAGGTCTTAAGAATACATCAAAAGAGAAATGGATCAGGACGATATACTTGTTGAAGGTTGTAAAGCCGGTAACCAACAGGCGCAAATCGGGGTGTACCGCAAGTACTTCCAGCAGGTTTACAACACCTGCCTGCGAATTGTCAAAAACCCGGCCGATGCTGAAGACCTGATGCAGAACTCATTTATTGATGCATTCAACAGGATTAAATCGTACAAAGGCCCGTCGGCTTTTGCCGGATGGCTGAAAAAAATTGCGGTTAACAATGCCATTGATTCTCTGGCAAAGCGAAAACAGCCTGGGGAAAGCCTGGAAATACTACCCGATATTGCTGATGACGATGCATCTGACAGTGAAGAGTTCGTTGAGTTGAGGGTAGAGCAGATCAAAAAAGCGATGAACAGCATCATCACGGAATATCGTGTAATCCTGTCGCTTTACCTTTTTGAAGGGTACGACTATGAAGAAATCGGCCAGATTTTTGAAATCAGCCAGGCAAATGTACGCACACGAATATCAAGAGCAAAGCAGTCGCTGATAAAGCACATCAGCATGCAAATACAAAATGGATCAGCCGTAGCATCTGATTTTAAAGGAAGGAGTCTGAAATGAAAAAACTGGAAGATTATATTAACGAAAATAAGGCGCAATTTGACGACAGTATGCCGGGCAAACTGCATGAAGAGAAATTTATCCAATTGTTGAACGACCAGAAAAGTGTTGTTCAGGCAAACCGGTTTTCAATGATTAATAATTGGCTAAAAATCGCCGCCATTGCAATTACACTGGTTGGGCTTGGAATAGGCATTATTGCGATTGTAGGCAGGCCGGTTAGTTTACCTCAGAATGTAGAAAGCAACCTTCCGCCTGATCTGATTGAGATGGAGCAATACTACACAACGTTAAATCAGAAAAAAATAGACAACATTGTAACACTTGTCGGTTCAGGTCCCGGGGCAACAGAGGTAAAGGCATCGCTGAATCAGGAAATCACCAACCTTTCCGAGTCTTCAGAAGCGCTTAAAACCGAATATTTAAAAGGATCGCGCGATGAACGCCTGATTGATGCAATTAAAAACAATTACAGAATTCTAAGCGGATTACTCGATAAGGTAGTTGAACAACTCTCGAAACCCGAACCTGAATCATCGGAAGTAAACACACAGATTAACTTTAATACCCAAAGACATGAAACCACTAATGCTTAAATCGCTGACACTGATTGCAGCTCTTGTGCTAATTCCTGTAGTTGCCAGCCTGGCTCAATCAGGAACCAAAACAAAATCGATCAAGAAAGAGTTTGTCGTTGGCCAGGACGTAAAACTGAATATTGAAACCAGTTTCGGTAAGGTTCACTGCAATGTTTGGGACAAAAACCTGATGACCATTGATGTTTTGGTGACAGCAGATGCCATATCCGATAAGGAAGCTCAAAACCTGATCGACCAGATTACACCCGTTATAACCGGAAACAGTTCTCTGGTTGAAATAATCACAAAAATCGGGAACACCGGGTCCAGCGGAAAATCAAAATCTTTCAGCATTGACTACACCATTAATATGCCCCGCTCAACCACCATTTCGGCAGAAAACCGTTTTGGCGATCTCTATATTGATGAATCAACCGGGCCGGTAAAAATCAACCTTGAATATGGCAACCTTACCATTAACCGGCTTACCAATCCGGCTTCGGATATTACCCTGAAGTTCAGCAATGGAACAATCCGCACTGCCGGAGATGCCAGGCTGAACCTGCAATACAGCACCTTCAAAAACTCCAATGCATCAGACCTCAACTGTCAGACACGGTTTTCGACCATCGACCTGGGCGACTTAACCTCACTCGTTATAGATTCAGAATACGACACCTATTCCGTCGAAAAAATCAAAACAATGAACGGTAGCGGAAAATTCAGTACGATCAAAATTGAAGAACTGGAACAAATACTTGATTTAACCTTTGAATATGGCGGACTTGACGTTAAGTCAGTAAATCCCTCATTTTCATTGATTAACCTTATAGCCTCTTTTAATGGAATTGAACTTGGCATACCTTCAACAGCCTCATACAGGTTGAATGCAGATATGAGTTTTGGCGATTGCACCTATCCAAAAGGATCAATGGTAACGGTTTCTGAAAAATCCTACACAACAAAGTTACTAACAGGAACGGTAGGCACTTCAAAATCCCCTACTTCAAAGGTGAATATTAAAGGGAAAAACTGCGACGTTAAGTTGTATTAATATAAAGCAGTCGAAGCTTTGACACCATCTATACTTTGCTCCGCTTTTCTAAAACACTTGAGTAATCAGAAAATATCGACTTAAAACAATTTTACAATTTACCCTAAAACCCTTATTCTCATGAAAACCATCACAGCTAAAAAGAATTTCGCGTTACAGATTTTATTACTCCTGTTACTGGGTATTGCATTCTCAATGAATGCTTTTGCTTCAAAACAAGACCGGCCTGTTAAGAATTTCAATAAAATTGAAGTAAGCGGAGGATTTAATGTAATACTCACGCAAGGAACTGTTGAGAAACTTACGATTGTTGCCGATGATGATATTCTTCCGAAGATTATCACTGAAGTCAGGGGAGGAACCCTTATCATCAGGCTTGAAAATAATACATGGAACAAAAACACTAAAAACCTGACCGCTGAATTGACTTTCATCCATCTTGACGGAATCGATGTGAGCGGGGCAGTAAAAATTACCGGGACCAACCCGATGAAGTTTTCAAAGTTGAAAATTGAAGGCAGCGGTGCAAGCAAAATCGACCTTAATCTTACAGCCACCAGGCTGGATTGCAATTTTAGCGGTGCATCAGAAATTACCCTTAAAGGAAACGCCCCTGAATTTGAAGTTGACCTGAGTGGTGCCAGTAATCTGGAAGCCCTTGACTTTTTGACCCGCAAATGCAACATTGAATGCAGCGGCGCTTCAGATGCACGGGTATATGCCACTGAATCTCTTAATGTTGAAGGCAGCGGAGCATCTAAGATAACATACACCGGAAACCCTTCCAATTTAGATTCCGACATGAGCGGTGCAAGTAAAATCAGCAAGATTTAGGGTTATACCAATAGAAGAAAAGAGGCTATCCTTTCGGGTAGCCTCTTTAAAATTAATGTCCTTAGGTGTTTCAATTTCTATTTAACCATTGCTGAGAACTCCTGCTCTGAAATAATTTTTACGCTCAGTTCTTCGGCTTTTCTCCGTTTCTCGGGCCCCATATTCTCCCCGGCAACCAAATAATCGGTTTTTGATGATACGGAACTACTAACCTTTCCGCCATTGGATTCAATGGTTGCCTTTATTCCATCACGGGAATAAGATTCAAAGACTCCACTCACCACAAAAGTTTTTCCACTAAAAACATTACTTTTTTGCTCCCTGGTCTCCATGAGTTCGAATTGAAGCCCGCTTTTCCCAAGCCTTTCAATTAATACAAGGTTCATTGGATCGGAGAAATAGTTGATAACACTTCCAGCTATTTTCTCACCGATTTCATCAACGGTAATCAGTTCATTCAGGGTTGCAGCTTTTAGGTTCTCAATACTGCAGTAGTGATAAGCCAGTTTTTTTGCCACCGTTTCACCCACAAACCTTATTCCCAGCGCGAAAAGCACCTTCTCGAAAGAAACGCCCTTCGATTTCTCAAGCCCCGCAAGTATATTGCTAACCGTTTTCTCACGGAAACTTATCCGCTTTTCTTTTTTGTCTTCTGAGGCTACTATCTTTTCAAGTCCGATCAGCTTTTCAAACGTCAGATCGTATAGGTCAGCCAGTGTTTTAACCAGGCCATTGTCGTAAAGCATCTCAATTTTGCCTTCTCCAAGGCTGTCAATATTCATGGCCTTACGACTGATAAAATGAACCAGTTTCCCTTTAATTTGCGGGGGGCAACTGCTGTCGTTCGGACAATACCAGGCTGATTCACCTTCGCTTCGGATCAGCGGTGTCTTGCATTCGGGGCAATTTTGTATAAACACCGTTTCCGGGACACCGGCCACACGTCCACTGAAATCAACAGATTTTATCTTTGGAATAATTTCGCCCCCTTTTTCAATGAAAACGGCATCACCGATCCTGACATCAAGCGCCACCATCACATCGGCGTTGTGCAGTGTGGCCCGTTTAACGGTGGTTCCGGCCAGAAAAACCGGTTCAAGATTGGCGACAGGGGTCACGGCACCGGTTCTACCAACCTGGTAGTCAATGGATAAAAGCCTGGTTCTTGCCTCTTCAGCTTTGAACTTATAGGCGATAGCCCAACGCGGCGATTTTGCCGTAAAGCCAAGCTTTTCCTGCTGTTCGATCGAATTAACCTTTATTACTACGCCGTCAATATCAAAATCAAGTTGCGACCTCTCCCGCCCCACATCTTCAATAAAAGTAAGAACCTGGTTAATATCTGCGCACCGGGCTTTGATTCCACTAACCTTAAACCCCCATGCTTTAAGCATGTTAAGACGCTCAAAATGAGATTCACCAGCCACCTGCTCACCAAATAGATAATAAACAAAAGCATCGAGCGGGCGACGGGCCACCATCTGTGAATCCTGGGTTTTGAGCGTTCCGGCAGTGGCATTCCGTGGGTTGGCAAATGGGAGTTCACCTTCATCTTCACGCTGACGGTTCATCCGGCCGAAGCCTGCCCTGGGCATAAAAATTTCACCCCTGACTTCAAATTCATCAGGATAATTACCTGTTTTAAGTTTAAGAGGAATTGCACCAATGGTTTTAACATTTGTAGTAACATCATCCCCCCTCACACCATCGCCACGCGTTATGGCTTTGACCAGCCTTCCATTGGTATAGATCAGGCTGATTGATACCCCATCAATCTTTAATTCACACACATATTCATAAGGCTGCTGAAGCAAGCGGCCCACTCTTCCGTCGAAATCACGCAACTCTGATTCCGAATAAGTATTTTCGAGCGAAAGCATTGGATATTGGTGAAATACCGTTTCGAACTCTTTGGTAATTTCGCCTCCCACCCGCTGAGTGGGACTATTGGGACTGAGAAACTCAGGAAATTCCTTCTCAAGGGCTTCAAGTTCTTTAAGAAGCCTGTCAAACTCTAAATCGCTGATGATGGGATCTGCAAGCTGATAATAGCGATAATTGTGCGTATTGATTTCATCGCTAAGCTGTTCTATGCGCTTTCCGGCCTCTTCCTTCGTCATAAACCAAGTTAAATTGAAAGCATTAAGCCATCATTTTTTCACAAAGCTATTTTTGTTCGTCTTTCATCACAATTGAAAGTACAGAGATGTTCTATTTCAAGCAGATTTTCATGTTTTCGCTGCTCCCTCAGTTTACGCGCTGATTCCGTAAAATAATTGTGATTTTTTAAAAACTCCATCTGAATAATATACCACTCGCACAAATCGATTTTGTTACCTGAAAGCTCCCATTCAAGGCGTAGTTTCTGGGCAATTACAAAAAAATCAGCACGCCCGAGGTAATCCAGATCAGCATCGCATAGAATCTGTGATTCTATGGTACTGGCTGATTGAGGTAATTTGGTTGTGATGATCATTTGCTTAATTCTCTCTATCTCCTCTGGTATAAACCCAAACGAAGGAAGATATTTTTCAGCAATATCAGCAGATATATCTTCATGGTCTTGGAAACTTACTGTAATACCTGAGTCATGCAGCAAAGCAGCAGCACTAACAAGCCTTGTGGCAGCATTATCGAGCCCTTCGAGTTTAGCAAGCCTCAGAGCGGCTTCATGAACATCAAGTGTATGTTCAACGCTGTGATAGACAACGAATTCTGGCAATTCGCGCCTCATTTTTTCGACAATGAATTCTGTCAGATTTGTCAAACTCATAAAAAATGCTCTACACCAAATTAATATGAACCTATTCGTAAACCTTTCAATGAGAAAAAAAAACTCCGGCAAGCCGGAGCACAATTTGCAAACCAGTTCAATTAACGTTTAAAAATTTCGTAGTTAAACTTGCGGGGATTTATGCACATCACAGGTATCTGACTGGCATTGAAGATGATATCCTCATCATAGCTTCCCAGGAAATATTTTCCAAAACCTTTGTCAGGATTTGTCATGATCATAATCAGATCGGCATTTGTCGCGGTTGCATAATCAATCACCTGCTTTGAGAAGTTTCCACTCTTTTCAGCAGTCCGCTCGGAATACTTAACATTATTCTTGGCAAGATAATCAGCAATTTGTTTTGATGCGTTATAAATGGCATCATTTGAATCTCCAACCAGGTAAATGTGAATAGTGGCATTGAATTTCTTGGCAATATACACTGCCCACTTTGTTTTATCCAGCGGACCAGCCTCACTGGTCATTGGAAGAACAATCTGTCTGTACCCTTCCGCAAATGCCCTTTTCTGAACAACAATGGTTGGCGCCTCAGATGACGTAACCACTTTTAATGCAAAACTGCCAGTCAGATGCTGCATTCCAACTTTACCATGGGTACCAAGGTAAACCAAACTCACGCCAAGGTCTTTTACGACTTCACCTATCTCGGTAAAAATGCTACCCTCACGGGTCATAAACTCAACAGTTACCTGGTACTTTTCCGCAAGCTGAGAAGAAATTTCCCGCAATTTTTCCTCTAATGAACCTGCAGTCAGATTTTCATTTTTTAAAAAAGCCTTGGTATCGCTGTTAATAATATGTAGTAATACTACTTTCATATTCAGCAATTTTGCAGCTTCTGCTGCCTGGCTTGCGGCATTCGCACAGACTTCTGAAAAGTCAGTTGGAACCAGGATAATGTCATTCATTTTTGTGTCCATAAAAACGTTACGTTTTGGGTTGTTTTTCCGATATTCTCAGCAACATATTACTTGGTTGACAAAGTTAAAAGAATTTCAGATAAATCCGTCCGTCATCCAAAATAAAAAATTCAGATACTTAAACACCCGGTTGTGCGATATTGTTGAATGACTGACAGTATTTATAATTTAAACTGACGAAATACGGTTGTGAAAATAGTTATGTCTTCAATTCAATATCACAACCAAAGGTTTAAAAAGCTGATCATCCGGGCAATTCACCTTTCTATTTACTTTGAGGTTCTGAAATCTGCTAATAGTCAGATTTCGGTTTTATAATACATTGCTAACAGGAATTTGAATATTAATACAGTTGAGCAATCAAATCAGGTTACAAATCGCTTCTGTATTGATTAACAAAAGACAGCGTATAAATGTGTTAGAAAGCAAAAGTTAAATATGCGCTGTATTCCAATGACTTACGGGATGGATATGGATTTCAATCAGATATCATGGATACTTTTCTTCAATTTTCTAATTGCAGCGGGTATTTCCATCTTTAGCTTTTTAAAAGGATACTCCGGAAGTCACCGCCATTTCACTTTAATGATGCTTATGATTGCCGAATGGTCGCTGGCTGCAACCATGGAATCGGCTGCCTTAAGCATTGAATCAAAAGTATCATGGTCACAAATAGAATATTTTGGAGCCTGCTTTACGGCTGTTTATTTCCTGAAATACGCATTCGGTTTTTCAAAATCAAGAAGTCAGGGATTCATTAAATATTTCCTCATTTTCTGGATTGTTCCGGTAGTCGTTATTATACTGGCATTCACCAATAAATATCATCACCTTGTATGGAGTGGCTTTGAATGGAGTCAGGCAGGCAATAATATTCTAACATACATCCACGGTCCGGCGTTCTATGTAATGATAGCCTATTCGCTGGCATTGGTTTCTACGGGCGTCATTTTAATTGTATCTTCGGTTAAAGTTATGCCTGTAGTCTATAGAGCCCAGGCCAGATCAGTTATTATTGCCAGTATTTTCCCGTTTGTAGCGACTTTTAGCTATGCCATTGGATTTACACCGGTTAAAGGTCTTGACATAATTGTCATAAGTTTTGTTGCTACGGGAATAACCCTTCTATTTGGCATATACCGGTACAATATATTTAGCATTCTCCCCCTTACGCAACATAAAATTATCGAAATAATGCAGGAAGGAGTAGTGATATCCGATACAGAATTTAAAATAATGTTCTATAATTCTGCTGCTAAAAAAATGTTAAACCTCAATTCTGAATTGCATTTTAACGATTTGAGGGAAATTGAATGGCTTTTCAATTATTGCAGCAACTCAAAGATCGGACCTGATAAAGAAATTGAACTCCAGGCTGGTGAAGACTCAGTCGTTTGGTTTAGTGTTACCGTTATAGCTATTAATAATAAGAAAGAAACTACGAATGGGAATCTAATCATACTGAGGGATATTACCAACAGAAAAACCATGGAAACCGAAACCAGAAATCTGATATCTGAGCTACACCAATCTCAGGCAGAACTTCTGGAACTAAATAATCAGAAAGACAAATTAATGTCAATTATTGCGCACGACCTTCGCACACCTTTTCATCAAATCCTGAGTTTTTCCAGAATGCTAACTGAAGATATTGATATTTACACGCAAGAGGAAATAAAGATGATGACAGATGGTATTCTTCAGGCGGGGGAACAGGGAGTCAAAATACTTGAAGATATTCTTTCCTGGGCCAGGTCCCAAAGAAATACAACTGAAGTTATTCCAACCAAAATTTCACCGGCGGATTTGCTTAATGAAATTATTCCCGTTTTTGCTGTATCGGCTGGCGATAAGCAAATTAAGATTTCGATCAACGGAGATGTTGATGCAAAAGTAATTGCCAACCGTAATATGGCCAACATAATTCTTCGGAACCTGATAGCCAATGCACTGAAATTTTCCAACCCGGGCGGTGAAATTCAACTTAATATTTCAAAAGGCGATGATTTTCACACTATTGAGGTAAGGGATTTTGGCATCGGTATTCCGGAAAAAGATTTGCCAAAACTATTTAACATAAATATCAAGTACACCCGGACAGGAACTACGGGTGAGTCCGGAACCGGCCTTGGGCTCATTCTATGCAATGAATTGATAATCAGAAATAAAGGCAAGCTGGAAGTCATTAGTAAACAAGGTGAAGGAAGTTCATTTATGGTAAAACTACCCGCATACAAATCCATTTAGGTTCAATGAGCAGCCTTACCTGTAATATATTCAGAATAACTTTTCTGATCATAGATTCAGGGTTCAGCAATCCTTTCAACTTTTAACAAATTTATTATCCAATCCTGCCGCTTTTACTCCACACCTGTTTTTTGGTTATATTTGTAACCGCAAATTATTTAACCTGCTGAATACGAACTTCTCCGGCAATAATCCAATATTTGCCGAATATGGTTAATCAGGTCGGGTCTGAATTTCTTTTGGTATTAACCTCCGTATATTTTACCTGGTTAAACAATAAAAATACGTCATTGCAATGAGAATAACCTGAAAACTATTCATCTTCCGGGTCTTTGCCAAAGCATCTGATGCAGTAATAACAGATTGATTTTTAAAAATTTGTAATAACTAAAACAATGAAAGCAAAAACTACCCTCTTAACCGCTCTATTACTCGTTCTTCTTCATGGAATATTAAATGCACAACTCATTGTCACCAATCCACCATTTCCGGCTGACAATAGTCCTGTTGAGATAACTTTTAATGCAGCGCTCGGGAATGGCGGACTCGCCGGATATCCAGGTGATGTTTATGCTCACACCGGCGTTATAACCAACCTG
>JBBQIQ010000020.1:0-34218 GCA_038325075.1 Bacteroidales bacterium
TTTAACATTGGTGCCATAGGCCTTTACATAATAAGTAACACCATCGGTAAGGCCGATTAGATTGCTGCTAAACGAACCTGCACCCTGTCCGTCGGTTGTGAATCCCAGGCAGTTTTGCAGCGATGGGTTGCCGGAGGTATTCCAGCAAACACCCCGGCCGGTTAAAGTTGCATTGCCGGCACTGGCAACGTTGCCGCCACCTGTTGCGGAATTGGTTGTTGGGTTTGTAATGGCCGCAGTAGTTACAGTGGGTATAGTTATTATAAGGGTGGTAAAGTTTACCTGTGCGCCATAGCCAGTACCTTTGACATTGGTGCCATAGGCTTTTACATTATATGTAACTCCATCGGTAAGACCCTGAATACTACTGGTAAACAAACCTGTACCCTGTCCATTGTTTGTGAATCCCAGGCAGTTTTGCAACGTAAGGTTGCCAGTGGTATTCCAACAAACACCACGGGTGGTTACAATTGTATTCCCTGCATCGGTAACATTGCCACCGCCTATTGCGGAATTGGCTGTTTGGTTGGTAATAATGGTTGTTGTAACAATAGGAATTGAAACTGGCACAATAGAAAACTCCTTGATTTTCCCATAACCCGTTCCTTTCTGATTGGTGGCATAGGCCTTTACAAAATAGGTTGTACCATCGGCAAGTTCAGTAATATTTAAACTAAAATTTGAAGTTCCACTGGTATTTATTGTTTTGCCCATGGATTGATTTTCATTAAACTGATTGTCGGTATCCCAGCAAATACCACTGGCAGTGACCGCATACCCGCTGTCCCTTACAATACTACCCCCACAGATAGCAGAAACCAATGTAATATCGCTTAAATCATTGGTGGTAATATAGGGTTTGCCTGTTTTAAGAGTGGTAACTTCCTCTTGGCTGCCGTATAGGGTGCCGCCGAAATAATTAGCATAAGCCCGAATGTAGTATTTCGTGTTGTCGTTCAGTCCGGTTAACTCAGTATTAATGGAAATATTGAAGGAGCCGGTGTTCAGTATTTTGCCCAGGCTTTTATTATTTGTATTTATATCGGGATTCGGGTTGGTAGCATAGCAAAAACCATGGTCGGTTATGGTGTTTCCACCAAGGTTGGTTAGATTGGCTGATACTGTAGTGGAAAAATAAGCAACTGAACTTGCAGTGGTTGAAGTAAGTTCTACTTTGTTATTGCCTGTTGGCTTTTCAGATTCTTTTTCGCAGGAAGCAATATAGATTAAACCTGTAGCTACTGCGCAGACTATCAGAAACTGGCGGTAAAAGTGTTTTTGTGTTTTCATGCCTGATTAGTCTTTTGCAATTAGAATGAAATACCAATTCCTGCTGTCCAGTTGGGAATTTTAAAATTCAGCACATTCGCCCCGCCCATCAACAATACTTTTCCGGTGCGGATTATGATGCCGGCTTCAATCGTAGGCCCGGTAACAGACAAATCTTTATCCCTGCCATAATCGGTGCCCAAAAAGGCATTGTTTTCATAACTGTATTCCTTGATTTCATAAAGCAACTCATACTTCCCATACCCAGCACCGGTATAGATAAAGAAATTGCGTCCAGCCTGAAAGGTTGCCCCTGCGCAGGCTGTCCAGGCGGCTTTTTTATGTTCAGAAGTAAACTCATACCATGCGAAGCGGTCATAATCGGTTATGGCATTGTCCTTATAGGTATAGGAACCGGTAATGCCAGGGGTAGTATTTGTCTGGAAGGAAATATAGAGCCCGGTTTTGCCCAAAAGTCCGGCCCGCAGGCCAAGGGGGGTGGTAAGGTTGCCGGACACGGCAGCAAAGAAGGTGCGCTGTATCTTTGTTTCAACTACCTCGGCCCGCACATCGAAGACAAGGTTAATGTTATCCAGCGGGATTTCTTTCGTTGCCTCCCACACTACTTTATGTTGTCCGTTGATAATACCTGAGCCAAGATCGTCGCTTACAAAATTTAGGGGTCCCTGAAAGTTAACGCCCCCATCGATACTCACAAACAGGGTGGTTGTCAGGGTTTGGTTAAATTTAAGGCCGGTTACCTTGTAATACACTTCTATATTGTTGCCAGCAACGGTAAACCGCACATTTTCGATGCGTTGCGCAAAGATCTGGCTTGATAACAACAGCAACAGAACGGTGGAAAGGCAGGAAATTTGTTTCATATTTGTTAATGTTTTTATAATCAATAAGTTTAAAGCATTCTTCTAAAGACATTTTGGGTTTAAAACCAGGATTACCTCACCCCAATCCTTCTCCACAATAAGAGGGTATTCTCAGAAATCAAAGTATTTGTTTACTTAAACCTTACGAGCACTGTATCGCGGTTGCCATTAAAATGCGTAGTTTGCAGACCTCGTATTTTGACGGATGTTTCCGATACATTTTGGCTGATATAGTCGCTGAGTTCACCGGCAGTGATTTTATTATCGCCATTAGCATCGGCTTTGCCCTGCAATCCTGCCGCCAGGTAATAGGTAAACAGGCCTGTACCCGAGGCATCGAAACCAAGAGAAGTCTGGTCAAAATCGGAGGATGAATAGACACTGAATCCGGGATTAGTTAGCCAGGGTTCCGATACTTTAGGCTTAATTCGCACACCTTTAGCCGCAATCAAATTATGTGCTTCATTGCTTTCGGATGATCGGGAAACCCCACTGAAACAGGCGTCAATAAAAACGGTAACACTTCGGGCCTGTAGCGCTTCAAGATTTTGGTAGAGTGTGCTCAAATCGTACCCCTGACGTTCCAGGGCTTCAATTCTTCCATCACTGGGAAGCAAATAAACACGATCGCCGCCGCTTGAAGGAATGCCATGGCCCGAATAGAAAACAAAAACATCGGTAACGCCTTTAACAACAGCTCGTTGTAACTCGCCGTAAGTTGGATTGAATGTGTTATCGAAGAAATTCCCATTCACTTTCTGATTGGTAAAATCATATACTTTATCAATGCCAAGTGTATTTTTGAAATAGTTTTCCATCACGAGTGCATCGTTCGCTGCAAAAGGAGCAGAGACCAGGTAATCGTATTTTTCAATTCCAATGAGAATTCCAACGGCATTAGGCCTTATCGTCAGGGAAGGAGGGGCCTGGGTAATGTCGATCACTTTGGAAGTGTTTGCGGTAATCCGGTTTGATTTGAATTCGAAACGGGCCACCTGGGCTTTAAGCCTGTCGATATCTGCTTCAACATTCACAATATTGGCGGTTGGTGGTTTTAAATTCAAGGCAAGCGGAAGTTTCTGATCTTTCAGTTCACCTCTTTTATAAGTATTACTCACTGCAAGGTTTATAGGAAGGTCTCCTGTTGTTGTAATACGTTTGTTTGGACTAAGTGTAAAAAGAATTTCCTTTACCTCTCCGACCCCGATATCGCCCAGATCTCCGGTTGAATTTGTTATATATACATTAGCATCTTTAGAAACAATGCTGTATTTTGTCCCTGGTGCAACATTCTGACCAACATTTTGAATATAGAGTTTAACCTTAACCAGTTCGCCTGCCTGTATTTTTCCATCTTCTACCAGGGCGGATGTTCCTTCGCCAATATCAAAAATCTCAAGCCCTGAAAAAACAAGTTGGGGTTCCTGAAATTGCAGGGTACTCATCATCAGGTAGGCTGGATCCATATCGTATCCAAAGTGCTCTTTTACATCAATCTGTAATTTATGCTCTGCCGATTTGATCCACATTCCTGCTGAAATCTCAACTGTAACAACCACAGATTTACCTGGATAGATAAAGGCAATTTCCTGACCGTCGCGGATGTTCAAATCGTTATCAGTTTTATCATCTTTTACAGTGATTTTCAGCCTTCATTTGAGATATTGAGCTTTAATCTTGCTTTCTCATTGGCTTCGAGGATCCCATTTTTATTATCGTCCTCAAACGACAGATTAACAAATAGGTTAGGAGGTAATCCGCGGGCGTATTCTGGTTTGATGGTAACTTTTTGCGACTGGCTGCGGCCGGAAATTACTTTTTGGGCTTCTGATTTCATTACATTTAAAATCAAAAAGCAAGGGAGAAACAGAAATACCAGATTTTTCATGTTCTTAATTTTTACTGATCTTAATTTTTATCTTTTTATCCTGAAATGAAGGGGATGCAGCCCTGCAATCGGCCAGCCATTCCTGAAATAAAGCAGGAGAAATTGATTTCGGATAAATATAGTTATCTGCATCAATCATGCTCTTTTCCAGGATCGGTTTAACGTATGGTTCTTCAGAGAATACGACATACAACGTATTGTATTCGAATGATTTATTGGTATATAATTCCAGTTCATCGGTGTTTCCTGAAGCCATTGTACCTTTGGGTTTTTCAAAGAAAATATAGGGCGTATCAGCCTGGGTTTTCACAGAACTTTGATTTTCCGCACGTTCAAAGGGTAGCAACCTTCTGACTTTATCTCCTTCGTCCAAAAAAACAGATAAATAACCTTCAACCGGCGCTTTAAAATAGAGATAGAGGTTTTGTTTGTTCTTAAAATCACTAGCAGCACATTCTTTTTGCGGGCATCGCAAAGGCATAATATCAATATTGGCCTTTGAACCGATTTCACGCGCGATGCCTTCAATCTCGCATTTCACATAAAAGAAATTCTCATTAGAATTACCGGTTTTTTGCTCTGGATAGGAAAATTCAATCTTTGTGGTTTCAATCCAGTCGGCTTTCATCCTGGTGCCGGCAATCATGCTGTAGTTTATCTTTCCCTCATCCATTACTATATCGGTTTGCTGCTCAACATAGGTTCCGAATGTCTTCTGAATTGCATCCAGTTTGGCCTGTTCTTCTGCCCTTTCCATGGCCTGATTCCGGGTTTCATTGTTCTCAATCCTGATCAGGGCCTCACCTTTTACCTTGATAATTTTAAGGTTCTGGCCTACAACAACCGGATGATTCAGTAAAAGGATTGCCGTGAGAATAAAAATCCAGCTTGTTTTCATATTCCTCAAAAATTAAGTAGCATTAAATTTACATCAAAATTGATGTCAATAAAGAGTCTTGCGATTATTTGTAATTATTCTAAATTGTATAGCATCAGTAAACAGAGAACAATGGGGTTAAATTCAGAAGTTCTGATAAATTACCTCCGGGCTGCTATCAAGGATTGATTTCATTGCCATTCCACATTCTGCCCCGAGATAAGTGGGATCACAATGATAGAATCTTTTTCCATTGTAGTTTACAAAATCGCTGCCATCGCAACCGTTAAGTGCAACGGCTATGGTAACATGCATTGGATATGAAAGCCCGATGGCATCGAGGTTTGTATATCTGTTTATCAGCCTGGCAAAGAGTACTGAACGATCTTCGCAATCGGCACCCGGATAATAAAGTGTTTCATCCGGGAAAAGATATCTTTCCTTTCCAAATTGCTCACGATCGGTTTTATACTTTATCGCACGTTGTACATAATCAAGCAACAATGCCACCCTTTCATTGTCATTTTTTCCTTCCATCAGCGGAAGAAAACAGGCATCCAACTGTTTTGTTACATCTGCTGAGATAGGGGTGTTAAAATAGACTTCAAGATCACAGGGAGGGTAATTCCGGTAAAATTCAAGCAGGTTTTTATTCAGGGTCAGTTTAATTGTCGTCTCATACTGAAGGGTCCTCAGAGTCTCCAGATATCCAAACTGAGGAATTTCAGTGAGCTTAAACGAAAAATCTGCTTCGTTTCCCGGATAGTTGGCCTCATGGATGAAAACCTTTTCGGTTTTTGATGGAACAGATCCCGGTCCCAGCACAAAATAATCCCTGTTGCCGATGGTATAACTCACCGTGTAGAGTTGAACATTGGCGGGCATCAACAGGTATATCCGGTTGCTGCTATATCCGACCTTTACATTATAGCCCTGGTGCAGTAAAGCCACCCATGCGAACAAAAGCTGCTCATTCACATTGTAATAGTATGTCCCTGCTGCCTGCAGCAGCATGGAGGCGTAGCCCCAGTCGTTCAACCTGTATCTGTCTGATTTTTCTTTAAGCCGGGCAGCAATTTCATTGAGTTCATCAGAACGACCGGCTTTGGAAAAAAAATCGATGATCCCCTGCCTGGATATGCTTTGTAGTTTTGGTAACTGAACATTGGTGGCAGGCAAAAGAATTCTGTTCCCATAAAAGGAGAATGATTTACCTGTGGAAAGGTTATCCATGGCATCCTTTTCAGGCATGATTGTTTCCTGTCCCTGGAAGATAGTTGTATCCGGATTTTCAGTTTTTAAAAGGGTATCCTTCAGATTCACGGGGCCCTGGGGCTGGCTGATATCAGGCTGGATCACCGGCTTGGGTGAAACTGGTCTGGGGTTTTGTTTGCCTTCAAATTCCTTCCAGGAATTCTGCAAAAACAGAACAAAAACGGAATCATTGTAACTTGAAAAGGTGTTGAACTCCTCATCTATCTGCCGGCTGAACGAATTGAATTCCTTCAGGAAAGCGCTGTCCACCACCTGGGCAGTTGTTTTCAACGGGAATACTATCATCAATCCAAATAACAGTGCAAACGGACTGACATACTTTATTCTGTTTTTCATGGCACCAGCTTGTTAATAAAGGATTATTGATTGCTGACGGTGATGCGTATCAATGTGGAATCGTTCATAAATTTCCAGAAGTAAACCCCGGGTTTTAATACGCCGGGCAGAAGCACATACTCTTTTACTTTTTTCTTTATGGTCACCTTCTTAACCAGCTCACCTTTGTTATTGTATATAGTCAGATAGCGGAGATTCAAAGAAGATGGCCATTTAAAACAAATCGTATCACTTGCTTTCAAAGGGGTGAACTCGTCCGGGAAAAAGTCGTCAACCGATTCTTTTCTTACTACAACATCCATATTTCCATATTCACCCATTTTATTCTGCTTTCCCTGCAATGCCTGATCGGGTGATGGCTGCTCTTTTGCATACTGGTTCTCCGTTCCGCTGTTTCGTGCATTATAAATCAGAAACGAACCTATGGTGGCGAGTACGATCAATGATGCGGCGGCCAGCCATATTTTCCGCTGGTTTGAAGCCTTGCGTTTTTCCTCACCTACCACAGAACGGATTTGCTTTTTTAGCTCAATCTTATGAGTGGCTTCCGTGTATGACTCCTGTAGTAACTTGCGCTCAGCAATAGCCGCTGCTAACTCAGGTTCTGCTTCAACTCTTGCCAGAAAAGCTTCTTTTTCCAGATCTTTCAGTGTTCCTTCCAGAAACCTTTCAATCAATTCTATATCGTTGTCTGAGTTTTTCATGGCTGATTATCTTTTATTGGTTGACAGTAAATCATTCCAAAAGTGATCGGCAAATACGGTTTCCTTTAATTTTTCCAGGCATCGTTTGAACCGTTGCCGGGCATTATCGGCCTCAATATTCAATACTGCTGCAATCTCTTCAAACCTTACATTGGAAACGGTTTCGTTTCCCCCAGTCAGAGCGGGATAACCCTTAGCCAGGCCAAACCGCAAATCGATGATCTCCCGGCATTTTTCATCCATACGATCTTTCAGGAAAGTTAAGCGGTAGATTAAATCCTCAATATCATTCCCTGGTTCGTCTGCAATCTCAGTCGTTGAAGTTGCGCTCCGGAATTTATCTGCCCGTTCAAGTTGTTTCCGGCAGATGTTCCGGCAAACTGCGGTGAGGTAAGTATTGAAAGAGCTTTCGCCTTTAAATTTGCCTTCCATCACATTGCGGGAAGCGGATACCAGGCCATCCTGGAAAATATCCTCAGCATCCAGGGCCAGGGAGCGGAATCCAAGAACCATTGATCTGATTCCATGGAAGTAGTTTTTGTAGATGTAGCTGAACATTTTGTCGTCGTTGTTTTTCACACCATTCAGAATGTCCTGTTCGGTGGGCTTTTGCTTATTGTACCCTAAGATGGATAAATGTGACAGGGAAGAGGATTTATTTTCTTTCATTTTGATTAAATGATGAACTTAGATAAAAATCAGGACGATGATCAAACTATTTATCTGATCAAGGCAGGAGATATTTTTCAAAGCATACAAATCGATCAAAAGTATCAATAATCTGATTAAAATCAAAAGTATAACAACAGGTGGCGTGCAGCCATCTGTTGTTATATCGTTGAATGAAATTATGCTTAAGTAAGGCTGTGAAACTTTTCGGTGTCTCATTGCCTGATTAGCTTCCGCTGATGCTATTTCTTAGCAGGAAGATTCCTGAACAGAAGCGCATCTGAATTTCCGGATGGCGACGTGACTGCTCCCGAAGAGCTTACGTATGACAACGAATTTACCGGTGTGATTTGTCCATTTGTCATTTCAAAGACGGTCCAGAGTGTCCCTTCGGTATTTGTTGGAACATTGAAGTTAGCAATCAGCGCATTACCCTGATATACCCTTACCTGGGCAGATGAGTTGGATAGAGCATAGCTCGTACTCTGTTGACCGTTCGTATAATCATGAACGCTATATCTGTACATTCCGTCAGACAACTGGTAAACAGTAACAGTTTCCGGACCAAAGGAACTTACATCATCATAATCAAGTGCAGCATTCAGCAGCCCATTCTGATAATATGTTTTCGAAGAGTAATATACATGAAACCGGGTTCCATCCATCGCCGGGCCGGTAAGGTGTGAATCAAGGTCAGAAGGGGTTTCTCCCCAGGTTAGAATGATTCTGATCTCATCCTCGTTCAGGATTGGGGTCATGGTTCCGTTCTGGTTGCCCTGGTTTTGTCCGCCTATGCACACAACGGTAAAAAAGCAGTCATTAAAACCCTGTCGCTGTGCCTGAACGGTATAGTGACCGGCAGGTAGCTCCTGAATGGTGTAATTACCAGAATTAGTGCTCTGGCCAGCAGCAGCAACCGGGCCTTCAGTAACATTTATGCCGGCACGCAGGCTAAGACTGCAACCAGGTATTCCGTTTCCATCAAGCGCATTGAGTATTTGTCCTGAAATATTTCCGTTACCTCCATGCGAATCATCAATCTGAAGCACTGTTTCAAGATAGGTTTCCGTATTGACAGAAACCGTTACATTATGATAAATTACCGGCAGATACCCTTCCTTGGTGAACTCAACAACAATATCTTCGCCAACCGGAGATGCAATATAGAATTGCCCGTCAGCATCTGTCAAAGTGGTTCCGGAATACTGACCATTTTTTTTGGCTTTAACCAGGACGCCCGGCAAACCATTTTGGCTCAGGGCATCTTTTACACTGCCTTTTATGGTGCCTTCGGTACCGCCATTTGCCTGGGCAACAATCTGCTGGTAATTCAATACATTGGGCAGATAAAAGTCAGCTATTGTTTTCCCCAGAAAGTCAACCTGGACACCGACGCCTACTTCTCCTCCGCCGTAAAGCGTCCACCAGGGTGTGCCAAATACATCGGCTTCAAGTTTCAAAAACGCATTTGCATCGGTATATGGACCTGCAACACCATACAGTAACAGATTAAACTGAGGGCCAAAATATCCTTTAACCTGAACACTTGCAGAAAGTTGTGGCGGTTCACCTGAGAAAGAAAATTCCGCATGGCTGATGGGCTCCCAGGAGCCGTTCTGATACTGTACTCCATATTCGAGTGTTGAGGATTGGGTAACTTCTGTTTCCACCCTTACATTAACTTCAACTTTTGCCCCGACAGTGATTTCAAGCACCGGAACTACAATAATGGGGAAAATTCCGGCCTGAATATAGAAGGGATTCATTCGAATACGGGCAAGCGAATATTCTGGTTCTCTAGAAAAAACTTCATTCCCGACAAAGACAGTCAATTCGGTTGTTTGAGTGTTTTGCAGGGAAAAATAAACCTCCTCAAGCCTTCGGTTCCGGACATCAAAATCAAAATTAACTGTAGGATCCATAAAAAAGCTACCTTCAGCTTTGATTTGATCACTGGTTGTCAGTGGATTTCCATCGCCATCCCATAAAACAACATCTTCTGCTTCAATAAAAAAGCCTTCCCCATTCGAGCTTTTGACAGTTATCCCTTTTTTATATTGATTGGATCCGGCAATGTCACTGATTGACAACTGCTTCGAAAAATGAACACTTGCATTGATAAAAGCATCCTCAAATGTTGCATTTTCTGTTGTTACAGTAGTATTGCTCCCATCACTTGTAATTCCTAGAACCCTTTTAAGAAAGCCGTATGGAGTTGCCGGAGAAATACCCCCCGCTATAATCATCCCTGGCTGAAGTTTTCCGGTAAGTGAAGTACCGGAAGGCAGAACAATCTGGCCCTGATCATTCAGGGAAGTAATGGTATGAAGCTCTGTACTATCTATGATTAATAGGTTCTCGCTGTATTCAATGTCTTTCGGGCTGATCTCCTCCTCATCTTTTTTGCAACTTGTAATTAGGCTGGCTCCGAGCAGCATAAATGCTACAATAAGTCTGATGTTTGTTTTCATGGCTTTGTGTTTTGGTTAGTGTCTCTGATTTTGAAAAATAAGATGGATTTTATCCCTCGAAAGAGATTATTGGTTTTGCTATATGGTACTAGAGATTAAAAGAATGTGACAAGGGAAGATTTTTTATTTTAAATTTGATAACCGTTCACTCTAAATCAGGAAAATTTATGAAAGGTAAAATTGAAGCTGCTTACGCTGTCTATGAAGGATTTAAGGTTAAAAAGTACAAAAAGGCTGACAAGCGGGCAGATTGTTTATTCTGGATAAAGGTTATTCATACCGGTCGCAGTCATACCACGCGATTTGATAATACCTGGCCCATTTTCATATATGAATTTTTTGACCTCAACCATAAAAAATTCAACTATGAAAAGGCTGGTTGGTGGATAAAATACATACAAGACCCTGAGATCAAAACCGTTTATTCTCATCCTGAATTTTCAATTGTAGATCCGAATGCTGAATCAAGGTATCTGGCGTGTAATAGTAAATGGATTCCGGGAATTCTGACCTTTTTGGATAAATTACAGCATTATAAAGACTGGAACCACTTTGATCTACAGGTGGAGCATGATTGGCTTGTTAAAAAAATAGAAGTTTGCCAGAATACTGGAATGTTTAAAGAAATATCAGTGAAATTTAAGCAATTGCAGGATTCTGGTGAATGGGATAAGGTTTGGGTCTTGCGCGATAGTCCGGCAATTGGTAAAGAATTTTATGATTCATGGATTCAAAAGTCACCGGTTACAAAATATGATCCTACGAGATATTTTGAATATTATGATAAGGGATAACAGGTTGTAACATTTTACCAATTTGACAACTCCTCTGCAATCAACTCCGCCTGCTTCAGTACCGTTTCTGTCGCCAATTTCTGCATATCGTTGTTTTGCCAATAATTTAATATCACACTCCATGAACTTTGACATGGCTTAATATATAAGTTCGGAAAATATAACCTTTGTTTTCAAACTATTCAAACGCACATCTTTGTATAAATCAGGGTATTCTCTCTGTATTTGGGCTAAAATAATTCCAGGATGCTTACGAAATTTTTTACTTAGCAAGATGACTAACTCTTTACTAAAGGTTGAATTTTGAAACAATTCGTTTCGTTCTTTTTCTGATAATAACATTCGCGAAGCAAAAATATCAGCCTGTTTTTCCTTTTCATCATCTGGTTTAATACTATCCAGACCCTCAATAAAAATATCTTTTTTCCCATGATAGAGTATATGGGCTAATTCGTGATAAAAACTAAACCAAAAAGCATTATAATCTTTGTGCCTATCTGTTAATTGAATTAGAGGTAAGGTATTGTTCTTTATCCATCTTGTAGCGCCATAAATTGGGGCTTTCGAGATACATGGTGTATATACCAGCGCTAATCCACAATTTGCACAAATTTGTTGTAATTCGTCTAACCAATTATAATGGCAAGTATATGAAAGGTCCTGGATTCTATTCAAACTGTCCCTTAGGGTTTTACTATTGAATGTATCTAACGTCAATTTTTCAGCTTGTAATTCACCATATCGTAACCATACTGAAATTGCCTCTGGTTCGGCAGTGTGTCGAAGGTTTATTTTGAACGCCAATGAACTTCCCGTATATATATTTGACCATTGTTCTGGAGTAGCAACCCTGAAAAACTTCAGCATGCTTTCGGCTAATTCAGGCTTTTTTGTTGTGTCAGGAACAATCCTCAACTTTTTAAGATTTAACAATGGAAAAGAAGCAACCCATTTTGAGCACTTCTCAAGGTATTCCATTTGCTCAATCTCCAGAAGTTCATCCTGATATTGACGCTCCAGGTTAAGCCAGAAACTAGCAGGGATACCCAAAACATACTCTAATTTTACAGCTGTTTCTTTGGTAATTGGAGCCTTGCCTTTAATCAATTCGTTTAGCTTGGGAATAGAACGTCCTAATCTTTCAGCTAATTCCGCCTGTGACATACTTATGTCATCAATACTTTCCTGTATGGTATCGCCAGGTGATGATAGCAGTAATTTTTTCGCTACTAAATCAGTCAAAATTGATTTCTTTTGCATTAGTGAGGGTCTTCAACTGATACCTAAGTTGAGCGATTGGAGTGCAGCGATAAATCGCTTTACTTAGGTAAACCCCGATTTGGAAATTGTTGCAATTCACCAGAACCCTGAAAATGATTATCAGTGAATTGCTTAAAATTTCCTTATCGATTGAGTGATTTTCTTCTTCAAATCGCTCAATTTGGGTGATATAATTTTAATTGCAGTTACTTGTTCCAGTTTAATACCACCATCGTCTGATACTGGTATTGGGTCATGGTTTATTTCAAAGCAAATTCTCCAGTTCTCCTGAATGTCAATTGACCATTCACCCGTTCTGTTTCCTTTGTATGGATGTAATCGTAACACCGGAATTTTTGCAATTGTAGATAGCTCATTAGCTGCTCTGAGCTTTACGATACGCTGCTTTATCTTCCGGGAAAATGCTCCATAAGTTTTAATTATGCTCTTGTCTTCTGTAAGCGATTGTTCCAGCTTTTTATTCCTGAAGAATATTTCCATTGCGAATATACAAAATTATTTACCTATACGGTTAATGATTTTCAAATATATTATAATACCGTTCCGAAGTCTTACTATTAAAAGCTATATTAGGAGCAAAGAAATATTGATAGCCAAGGGAATCGAGGCTTTCTATGGCGAGTTTTTCGATGGCGGATTCGGTGATATGGGTCATTGGTTAAAATAAATTTGCTATCGATGTATTTTTAATGTACTTTTGTGCCATCTCATTAACCATGTGTTAAAGGAGTTACGAAGTCGTCAGGTTTATCCGGCGATTTCTGCGTTTTAAGCCATTCTTTATATTCCTTAAACTTCTTTCTTTTCTCGTGTTCATATTCTGCTACAAAGGCAGTCCAAACCAATTTATAATCTTTTCTCACATCCAGTATTACAAAATAATCAGGTTCTCCAATCCTTTCCAACCAAATACAAAGCCGGTCTGCACCTTTCCTTTTTTGTGGCCATATTTTAAGCATCCATTGATCACAGTTTTCAATAGTTGGTCTTGCCCAGGGCAAGCGTTCACATCTTCGGAAGTCTGGTAATCGGTTGTCTTCATCATTACCAGAATGTGTCAGATGATAAAAAGTGTATGCCTTTTCCTGAAATTGAGGATGCCACTTTAATCTCAATTCCTCTCCTCTGAATCTGGTTTTATGTTTGATAAAGTCACTTAAGAATATCTGATACAGTGCTTCAATATACCGGGTGAAGTTTCCTTTGTAGTTTTCAAAAAGAATCAATGCAGGCAAGTCGATATTCAAATTATCCATTTCTTGAATTTCTATGTTTCCAAACAAAAATATTCATTTTGTCTTCTTTATAAAGGGTTGATTTTAACAGGCTATATCCCGAACGGCTGCGAATTTTGGCAATCAGTTTAACTTTTGCTTCATTTTCAGCAAGACCTCTGTGAATATAGGATATTGCCCCGGTAAGCAGATCAGTTAACTGTATTAAAGCCACTTCGTGTGAATGCACTTGCTGAATCTTCCTGATGATCTGATTGTGAAAATCATAATGACTATTCCTGAGTACCTCCTGGAGCTTTAGAACTTTATCCTGGCTCCTTGTGTCTTTAATGTCAATATAAATATTATACCCACTATCAGGCGACAATATGACTTTCAGCAAGTCAAAGTACATTTTATAATAAAACGTATCATGATTGTGTCCGAACGCATCATAGTCAAGTGCTTTTTTATCAGGTACTATCAGGGCTCTGAAATGGAGGTCATCATCATCAAAAAAATAATTTATCAGTTCGATATAAAAATCCGATTTTGCTTTGGAAACCTTATTCCACTTTATTTCAAAGCCTGGCTTGAACCCGTACTTCAGTTTAATCTCCAGTATTCGGCTGAAAACCTCATCCTTAACTTCTTTAGGACACCAGATTGCACCCAACACCATTGAATTGATATTGTCATGTTGCAAATGACAGCTCTCATCACAATAAACATTAAACTCGGTTTTCATAATATGCTGGGGTTATTAATTCTGGTAAACGATGGCCAATTTGAAGACTCTTTATTCCCAACTTTTAAACAATTGAAAATCACTTGTAAGGGGAGGACTAATGTTGATTTTTTTGCCAATCAAATCCCACCACTTTCCCATCTTCTCCTCCCTACTCAACCAGGTATTGGCTGGACTTGTAGAAGGAAGCACAAAAAATTCCATGCCTGGAGCCAGACCAATGTGTTTTTCATAAAATTCTTTTGCATTATTGCCATTGAATAATACAGTTTTAATCTGAGGATGTTGCTTGAAAAATGCAACAAAATCATTCGGAAATTCCGCCTTTATTGCATTGTCAGAACTACCTTCTCGTTCGCAGTATTGCAGCACATCCCATAATGCTATTACATTATCAAGCAGTAGCTGATTCTTTTTGCTGTAATCATCTGAATATGGTTTATTGAAGCATTCAAACATGATTTTCCAGAACTGGTTACCACCATGACCATAGTATTGATTTAAAGCCAGAGAACGTTCTCCCGGCATTGTTCCTAATATCAATATCCGCGCGTCAGATTTACTGATTGGAGGGAATGAAAACTTGTTAAAAGTACCCTTGATATTTGTTATAGGTTTGGCTTTATCTGGAGCTTTAACCACAGGATTTGCTTTTGATACTTGAGCCTCCCCGATAATGTAAACAACCCTTAAAAAATCATTTTCGGTATAACCTCCACCAATACCGAAATCGCTGGCATAAAATTTAAGTTTTCTTATTTTATCGCGGATTCCCTTTTGGTCAGAGCTATCCGCTTTTAGTTTTTGCCTTATCAGACTTACTATTTGATCAGCCTCGGCTCTTGTAAATTTTGATTCCCCTTTCATTGCGATTTTTTTTTCAACATAGGATAAAGTTCACATATTATGATTCTTCTTCATCTCCCCAAACATCATCCGTCTTTGCGAAGTTACCATTTCCCTGTTATAAAAAGTATCATCCTCTGGCTGATAGCGATGCTTTAACCGATCACCATGTTTGGCCTCTACTGCCTTACGGCCTAAATATCTGAACCAGGCTATTTCTTCGAGAGAAAAGGCCTCCTTTTTATGGGTTGCAACCAGTACAAAATCTCTTTGTAAATCGGTAATGGGTTCCAGTTTGCCGGTTGTCAATGCCATAAACCAGTGTCCGTATTTCTCAAGTATTTCTATTTGCTCATTGGAGAAAATATCGTGGCTGCAATCAACTACAAATCTGCCTTTTTCTTTTATCAACTTAAGATGTTCCTGTTTGTTTAACATACGCCATAACTTTTATACTATGAATTAACACGATCCTTTCCGCTTGCCGGGAAATACTTCTGTTTTAGACTAATTTAATGCCCTGTATTTTTAGGGGGGTATTAGTCACGATTAATGAAGTTAAAAACCTATTTTAACAATCGCTCTAATTCTGCCATTGTGGAAGGCATCGCCTTAATTTCCATGGTTTTTGCATCCAGCAATATCATAACCGGTGTAGCCAGAATAAAATAATCATTGGCAACTTTGCTGTTGATGCCTTCCTCTGCCCGTAAGTGTTTCCATTCCGGAAGCTGAATCACTTTTTGCTGCCATGCTTTTACTTCCGTTTCCGTTTCATCCAGACTGACGGCAACAACAGACAATTTCTGCTTAATCTCCGTGTTCTGAGAGAAGGGGTATAGTGCATCATTTGTTTCTTTACAGTGACTACAGTCGGCCGACCAGAATAGAACCAGAATATACTTTGCCGGGGGTTTATAAGTGTATAATGCAAAAGGATTATTATCCTTATCCTTTAACTGAATATCGGGGGCTCTGGTTCCGACTACCAGGGTTTCCATCCCTTTCAGCCGCCGTTCAATTTCCATGCGTTTGGTGGTAAGGCAGTTGGGGTCGTTCAAATAAGGCTCTAACACTTTCATCCCCTGGGGCATATCGTTCGACTCAAACCCGCGATAGAAATAATCAACCATCCAGCCGTAAACAAGCGGATTGCCTGTCTTTGCCTTTTCAACGGCTTTATAAGCTGCAGCAGGAATAAGCGAATCACGCAAAGCTGCCGTAGTGGCCATTTGCCCGTGCAGGTTTACATAGCTGTTCATCCAGTCGTTCATCTGCGCGGTTTTGATGATAATGGGGTCGTTAAAGTCAATGCCATCGAAGTAATGTGCAATCAAACTGAGCAGCCGTTCCTTCTCACTGCCCCGGAACATGATTTCAGGCAGATAGCTAAAGCGGTATAGACTGGCCGAGAAAAGATCAGCATCTTCCTTCACTTTCTTCTCCAGCCATTGATTGTATGCCTTGCGGCGGATTTCATATTCCTTAATGCCCTGCCTGTAAAAGTCCGATTCCGGCTGATCGTATTCCATCAGAAACTGCTGCAGGAGGCCGATTTTCTGTTTCTGTTGGCTGTTTTCTTCATTAAACCGGGCAAAGGCAGCATTTTCTTTCTCGTCTTTGCCAAGCCAGGTACTGTCGGGATTGTTGGCAAACATGGGATGCACCCATAATTCCAGGGATTGACTGCCAACCAGTATATGCTTTTCGGAAGGATAAGGCGTACTCTCCGGCTTCTCCTTGTAGTCGAACCTGAGCACAAACTCACCGGGCAGGTACTCCTTTAAAACCTGAAGTGTCGTTGTTTCGCCGTTTTTCACTCCCTTCACCTCCGCAATGGATTTGAATTGCTTGGGGCCGGATAGGGGCAACAGGCTGATGTTGGTTTCGGATATGCCGCGCAGATGAATCTTTACTGAGATATCCTGACCGTAAACATGGTTGGATAAAGCGGATAAAGTTGTAATAAGAAGAAGGTTAAATGTGTAAAGGATTGATTTGATGTTGAACATAAAACCTGATAATTTGAACCTATTTCAAAAATTCCCTGAATACGCTTTCAAAGATATGGAATAGCATATATATTTTGTAACCAATTTTAATTTCACATTTTGTTCCGTAAATGTGCAAGAAAACCATGGAGTTATCTGGAGAGTAATTAACCCCTGATTCGCATTTTTGTCTCAAATCAACGAAAGTTATTGTGGTTATTTCATAGTGCCTGAAGATCATTTTTCAGGGAAAAGCGGATTTTAAGCATCATAAAGCGAATCATAAACATTTTTTGATGTTATCTTTGTGTTGAAAACTAAGTGTACTATGGGAAATGCGCTCCGAGAAACCAGTTGATTGCCTATCGGGTTGAACAGGCAAAACTGACTGCCCGTGAAGCCGATATTCTTATGCAGAATATTATGGGAGCCAGCTAAGGAATTACAACATACCTATCTATTAGAAATTTCTGACGTGAGTTTATAAATCAGCGTCTTCAAATTTGTTCCTTGCATCAAAAACCTTTTTAATCCCATATCCGGCTGCCATTAGAAGGATAAGGGCTAAACCGCTTTCAATGGTGGCACTGCCGCCACCTATGGGTGGGCCAGCCGGGTCAACTCCTCCTGAATTGCCACCCGGGTTTGGCTGAGCCATGCTGCTGCTTGTTAGCCCAGGCATTACAAATGCCAGGCTTAAAATAAATATTCTGAATCTCTTTTTCATACCCAATGGGTTGTTAATTAAGTGAATTTTCATTTTAAATAGTGTGCATTTTATCAATATGTATCACGGTATAAAAGTAAACACCAGGCATTGCCCCCGCAATGGGTGAAAATACTGAAATATTGACTGAGAGCGGGTTGCAGATGATTGGGTATAATTACTTAATACGGATATACCAGGTATTTAAGTAAACGGCTTATTCCCTACATGGAGTTTGCAAAACATATTGGTATTCTGAAGGCATCCGCAAAGCAGTTCCGGGAAACCGACGATGCTGATGTGGTTTTGTAAAAATTGTTCCCAATAGAGTTGAATTAATATCTTTGCCAAACTGAAGGCTGCAAATTATGCAGCAGTTACGCTTTATTATAAAGAATAAGCAACTGCAGGCATTTCTTTGAGGTACGACCTCTGCAAAAACGTTAGAGCTCAAACCCAAAAGCAGCAGTTAGTTGCTTTTAATTAGTTATTGTTCATGAATAACGACCCCAGAACGATTCAGCTACCTGGCAGGAATGAACGGGAAAAGTTTAGTCTCATCTTTCATGAGTATTATCCCAGGCTTCTTGCTTATGGTGAATTATTTCTCGACAGGGATTCGGTTGAGGATATTATTCAGGATCTTATGGTTTATCTGTGGGACAATGCCGATAACCTCATTATTCACACTTCCCTTGAAGCTTATCTTTTTAAATCTGTTTATCGGACTTGTCTCAACCGGATAAAATCAAACAGAATAAGGGATATCTATAAAAACACTCAGACTATTGCCATCGATTTAGAATTCAGGTACTACGATCCTGAGCAAAACGAAACCATCAGAAGGATATTTTCATCTGAATTAGGCCTTGAATTAGAAAAGGCTATTACTGAGCTGCCGGAGAAATGCAGGGAAGTATTTGTTAAAAGCTATATTGATAATTTGAAAATCAGAGAAATAGCAGCAGAACTCAATATCTCAGAACGAACTGCTGAAGCCCACATCTATAGTGCCTTAAAGCAACTGCGAATTAAACTCAAAGATACATACCTCCTTTTGCCTTTGCTTTTCTCATGGATTTAAACAGACTTGACTTATTATCAGTATAATCCTGCATCAGTATCAGAAGTATTTAGGGAATAATTCCGGTGAACCAAAGCGGGAATCTTTCCTATCGTTTGTAAGCGGGTAACGGAGCTTTGGATTACGTTTGCACCCGGGCCTTCAGATAACTACTAAATTTTTTAAAAAAATACGGAGATTGACTAAGTAGTTTTCAGGAACAGGTTGTCTTTAGTATAGTAGAAAATAAAAAAGTAAAGAAGTGGCAGATTTTGATGAATCATTTTTAGCAAAGAAGATACAAGGCCGAACGGACGAGGCAGAGGATTTGATGATTGCGGCATGGTTGTCGGAATCGGAAGAGAATATGAAAATCTACGCCAGGATGAAAGCCTTGTGGCAGGCCCGAAAAGCCGCAACATATACCGGTGATCCCGGGATTGAGGAATCCATAAATAAGATAAATGCACGGATTGACCTGATAAGCTTCGGCCAGAAGCGGATAAGGAAGATGCGTTTATTGAAGTATGCCGCTGTAATTACATTGCTGATAGGCTTGGGGGCGGTTGTCTGGCAGATGCAGATACACAGAAACAATCCTACAATGATTACAATTGTAAATAGCATTAATGGGGGGGTAAAATGCCTTGAACTTGCTGATGGAACCGTGGCATGGCTGAATACAGGGTCGCGGCTATCCTACCCGGACAGGTTTGAGAAAAACAGGCGCATGATTTCCGTCGAAGGCGAAGTTTATCTGGAAGTTACGAAAGATGCGAAACGGCATTTTCTTGTAAACACCCCGGCGCTGACAATTGAAGTAACCGGCACCTCTTTCAATGTCAACACAAATGCCGCAGGAAAAGTACAGGTAGTTCTGGTAGAAGGATCAGTTAACCTGCTGGAATCCGGAGGTGAAAAAATTGGTTCCTTACTTCCCGGCCAGATGGTAAGTGCCGATCCTGGCGATGGCAGCATTGAGATCAGAGCCGTAAACACACGCTTATACACCTCATGGCAGGAAGGTCTTGTTATTCTTAAAAAAACAGAACTTAAAGATATCCTAACCCGAATCGAAGGAATATATAATGTAAAATTCATGTATGACTCTGCGCTTATAAATAACAACCACTCAAAATACAACTTTGTCTTCAGAAAAAGTCAAAGCTTCGATACGGTGTTTGAGATGCTGAAGTTTGTGGCACCTGTAAAAGACATCCGGGTTAAACGCAAAACGAATGATAAATAATCCTTTAGCATGAGACGGATAAAAGACCAATAACCAACCAAAACATACACAACATGGGGCCCTGAATAAAAAAAAACCGGAAAAATTTCGCACATTTTTCCGGTTCAATCAGACTTAATCAAAAAGACTTACACAGTTTTGTTAACTAAATCTTTACAAAGTTATGAAAGAAGTCGCAAAGGCTATTGCTTTTGACAAGAGTATTTTAATTAAAATTCTCATTATGTCAAATATCAGTTTGATATTGGTGCTCAGTTCTTTTTTATCGGTGACAGCCGCTGAAAGCTATGCACAAAGAGTAAAAATCAGTCTTGATTACAGGAATGTTCCTCTTGAAAGGGTAATTACAGAAATTAAAAATCAAACCGAATTTGAGTTTGCCTATCAGGCTGACCTTGGGTCGATGGTGCTAAAAAAGGTTTCGGTAAGTGTACAGAATGAGTTGATAGAGAATGTGATAAAAACCGTGCTAGAGGGTACTGGAGTGAGTTTTCGCATTTTTGACAGAATCATTCTGCTATCAAAAAGACAAATGATTATAACAGTCCCGGGGAATGTTTTATATGGGTCTGGAATCAAGGTTATGGGCGTGGTAAGTGATAAATCAGGCACATTGCCGGGAGTAACCATTAGGGTTAAAGGAACTACCATAGGTACTGTAACAGATGTGGATGGAAAATACATTCTGACTGTGCCTGGGAAAGAAGACATTCTTGTATTTTCTTACATTGGCTACGAAACACAGGAAGTACCACTTCAGGATCGCATCGTAATTGATGTTCTGATGGTTCAGGATGTTATGAACCTGAATGAAATTGTTGTGATGGGATATGGAACACAGAAAAAGCGTGATATTACCGGAGCGGTTTCTACGGTATCCAGTTCGGACATACGGAAAATTCCGGTTACCGGAATCGACCAGGCTCTTCAGGGGCAGGCTTCCGGTGTTCAGGTAACACAGAATTACGGTTCACCAGGTGCAGGCATGCAGATACGCATCAGAGGAATGGGAACAATCGGTGACAGTGATCCTTTGTATGTTATTGACGGTGTTCCTACTAAAGAAAATCTTAACAGCCTTAATGCCAGCGACATTGAATCAATCAGTATTTTGAAGGATGCATCAGCAGCAGCTATTTACGGAGCCAGAGCTGCCAACGGGGTGGTTCTGATCACTACAAAGATTGGCCAGAGAGGAGTAACACAGGTTCAGCTCAACGCCATTTATGGTGTACAGAAGATATCAAATAAACTGGACTTGCTCACAGCCGACCAGTACACCACGATAATGGATGAAGCTCTGATAAATGACGGTCTGAGTCCGGTATGGAATAATCCCGGAATAGGTAAAGGCACCGATTGGCAGGATGCTATTTTCAGAAATGCCGCCTTTAAGAAATATGATTTATCGGTAAGCAGTGGCAACGATAAGACAACCTATCTTTTGGGTCTAGGCTACCTCGGGCAGGACGGAATTGTAGAATACTCTGATTTTAAGCGCTATAATCTGCGCTTTAATCTTAACTCCAATGTTACCGATAAGTTTATTGTAGGCACAACCATGAACCTTTCACGTGTTGCTGAAGATCTTATTGACACCGAAATCAACGGGGTTGTGAGATCGGCTATATTTCAGCCGCCTACTATACTGGTTTATAACGAAGATGGTACCTATGCAGGACCTGGCCAGAATGAAGGCGATGCACAGAACCCGCTGGGAATGGCTGAGAGGTCGGATAGATCTTCGGTGAACAACAAACTTTTCGGAAGCATATACGCATCCTATGAATTTATACCCGATCTTAAGTTTAAGTCGAATCTGGGTCTGAACGTTTATTCACTTCAAACCCGCGATTTTGACCCAACTTTTTCTGAAGGGAATGCCAACCGTTTAATCAACAGCCTTACGCATCAGCAGGTTGATTACTTTGATATTAACTGGGAAAACACGCTTGAATATACCAAAATCCTGAACAAAAACATAATTACTGCATTGATTGGCAATACAATGCAGGATTCAAAAACGAGCATTCTTTCCGGGTATCGGGAGCGTTTCAATAATAACGAAACTTATTTGCAATACCTCGATGCCGGTTCGGCTAATGACAAAGCCCGTGGTAATCTCACAGAATGGTCACTTCTTTCCTACTTCGGCCGCATTAACTATAGCTATGCCGATAAATATCTGTTATCGGTTAATGCTCGTTACGACGGCTCATCCAGATTCGGGAGAAGCAATCGCTGGGGATTATTTCCTTCGGCTTCAGCAGGATGGCGTATTTCGGGAGAAGATTTCTTTAAGTCAGACTTTGTAGATGACCTGAAATTAAGGGCATCATGGGGACAGCTTGGTAACCAGGATATCGGGCTCTATGCTTTTTCCAGTGTGCTGCAACAGGTATTTTATCCGATTGGAATTTCTCAAATTCCCGGGTTAGGCTATTTCCCGGCTTCTGATTTCAACCCTGATGTTAAATGGGAAACGACTTCCCAGCTTGATTTCGGACTTGACTTTTCAGCAATGGACTACCGGTTATATCTATCAGTTGATTACTACAAGAAGAACACACGCGATATGCTACTTATACTTCCTCAACCAGCAACTTCGGGATTTGGAAGCACCGGATATGAGAATGTTGGTGAGATTGAAAATAAAGGATTGGAATTTCAGGCAATCTGGAAAGACAAGGCCGGCCCGTTTAATTATAGTATAAATGCAAATGTTACCACCTCAAAGAATGAGGTTATCCGCCTGGGCGAATATAACGATGCCATCACATCAGGAATGTTTTTCGATATGTCAACCCGCACTGAAGTAGGGCATTCTATTCGAGAGTTCTACGGTTATGTTACCGATGGGATTTTCCAGAATCAGGCTGAAATAGACGCTTCTGCCGATCAACCTGGCGCTGTGCCTGGTGATATCAGATTTAAGGATATCAGCGGCGATGGAGTTATTAACAGTGAAGACAGAGCCTTTATCGGTAATCCATACCCCGATCTGTTTTTCGGACTTAATCTCGGACTTTCCTATAAAAGTTTCGACCTTTCCATCTTTTTCCAGGGTCAGTATGGAAATGAAATCTATAATGCCACCAAGTTCTGGCTAACCAATTCAGGCTATAACTACAACAAGGGAACAGCCATATTTGACAGGTGGACCAGTGAAGGGACAAGCAATACTGAACCCCGGCTGAGCACGGTAGATGCAAATCAAAATGGCAGGGGATCAGACAGGTATATTGAGGATGGTTCTTATCTGAGGCTTAAAAATCTTCAACTGGGTTACACGCTTCCTGATGCTCTCGCCGGTAAAATCAGACTTAAGGGTGCACGGGTATTCGTATCGGGAACCAACCTGCTCACATTTACCAAATATACCGGGTATGACCCAGAGGTTGGTGCTGCAAGAGCTACCCTTGGAGACCGCACTGTAGGGTTTGATGAGGTCACTTATCCACAGAATAAAGGATTTGTGGTAGGTATAAATATCACTTTGTAGTCACCTTTTTAAAACGTAACAAAGATGAAAAGACAAGTATATATTAGTTCAATTCTGTCTCTTATCCTTCTTTTTTCAGTTTCTTCATGTCAGAAGGATGAAGGATTCCTGGATAAATCGCCCAATGGGGTATTATCAACAACCAATTTCTATAAAACTGCTGCCGATGCTGAAGCGGCCGTTAATGCTTGCTATACCATCATGATGGATTTCTGGATGGAAAGTATTTCCTTCAAGAGAGACATTATGTCTGATGATGCTGTAAAGGGTCAGGGCGTTGATTTAGCTGCACTTAGTAATTTTGATAACCTTAATTTCAGTGCTTCCGATGGGGTAAATCAAACCATCTGGAACCTTTACTTCAAAGGTATTTACCTCACTAATCTGGTTTTGGACTATGTTCCTGGAATTGAAATGGACGCTGCACAGAAGGACAGAATCCTTGGTGAAGCACATTTTCTTCGCGGATTTTATTATTACAATCTGATAATACGTTTCGGTGGGGTTCCAGTGATTAATTCTACAATAACTGCTGATATCGCACCTGCCAGAGAAAAAACAGAAGCCTCCTGGGCCTTTGTGGAAGAGGATCTCACAAAAGCAGCGGAACTACTCCCATGGAGAAATCAATATTCATCTGACAATTTGGGAAGAGCTGATAAAGGTGCTTCACTGGCATTGCTTGGTTCTGCATATCTGTTTCAAGAAAAATGGCAGAATGCCTTTGATTCTTACCAGCAGGTGATTGCAAGTGGTAACTACAGCCTGCTGTCAAATTTTGGCGACCTGTTTAAACCAGAATTTGATAACGGAGTAGAGTCGGTTTTCGAAATTCAGTTCAGAGGTGGCGAGGAATTTTCCTACGGTAACGGGTTCAACTTCTGGGTAAGGCCCAGAAATGGATCTACCATTTTCGGACTTGGGTTCTGTATGCCAACGCAGGATTTGGTGGATGAGTTTGAAGTAGGCGACCCCCGGCTCAGGTACACTGTAATACGTGAGGGAGATATAATTTCGGAAGAAGTTAAAGACTTTCCTTTCCAGGCCGCATGGGCACCCGAAACCGGAATGAGCTGTGGAAAATACGTAGTAGATGTGTTGGTTGGAAGCAATGCTGAAAGACACGAACAAAACCTCAAGCAAATCAGGTATGCTGATGTTTTGCTCGGTTATGCCGAAGCAGCCTTAAGGCTGGGCAATGGCGCAGAAGCTGTTGCAAAAATTAACTTGGTAAGGCAAAGAGCACGTATCGGTAATGCGCAGGTGCTTCCAGACCTGACAGGCTCAGAAGACCTGTTTACAGCTTTAGTGCACGAACGTCGGGTGGAACTTGCCCTGGAAGGCAAACGCTACTTCGATCTTGTTCGCTGGGGCCTTGCCGAACAGGAATTGGGCACGCTAGGGTATCAGCCTGCACGAAAGGGTCTTTATCCTATTCCACAAGCAGAATTGGATGTAAATCCAAATCTTAAACAAAATATCGGTTATTAATTGGTTGGTTGGTGTGCTGTGTGTTGAGGGAATGGTAAACCCATTCCCTCTTTATTAGCATTTCCTTCCCGGAATTCCATAATCAATCCTTCAACTTTTCAAATCATGAGAATTTACAAAATATTCCTGTTTTTAATTTTATTGTCAAGTAGCGTATTCGCTCAGATATCCGAATCTCAGTATGATCCTTCCTGGCTCATAGAAGTTAAAAACCCTGATAACTATATCGGAATCGCCCTCTCAAACGGAAGAATAGGGGTGATGCCAGCCGCTGAGCCATTTGTTATGAAATCCGTTATTCTAAATAACGTTTATGAGAAGGAGTCGGAACTCGGGGTAAGTAAAATTATGGAAGGAATTAACTTCGTCAATATGAGGATAAGTATTGATGGTAAGCCGCTGGAGCTCAAATCTTTTTCTTCATGGAAACAGGTACTGAACATGAAGGGGGCTTTTTTGGAAACTTCTTTCAAATTTCAGGATAAAGCTGAAATATCATACAGGACTTATGCTTTGAGAGGATTGCCTTACATGGCCTTAACTGACGTCAGGATCAAATCCCTGAAAGGAAAGATTAATGTGAATGTTTCTGGAATAATCACCACCCCTGGTGAAATGAAAGTTGAACAATCAACATACCGGGTTTTAAAAGACAACGAGATAAGAATGCCTCTGATGCAAACCACAGCAAAAAGTCAATTCGGACGACATCTGCTTGCAGCCACGGCTACATTCATTTTCGATGGGGATGAACCTGCTTATGAACACATAATAGTGAATAACGTTGAACACCAATTGAACTTTAGCAGGAAATTGGAAGATGGCGAAAACCTGGATTTTGCATGGGCCGGAGCCATCTGCACAACTCAGGATTTCTCTGACCCACAAAATGAGTCGGAAAGAATGGTTATTTACCTGATGCGGAATAATAAAAACATGGCGATTGAGAATCATCGGAAACTCTGGGAAAATCTATGGCAGGGCGATATAATTGTTGATGGAGACCAGGAATCACAACAGGATATACGCCTTGCATTGTACCATCTCTATTCATTCTCGTCTGATAATACTGGATTGAGTATTCCTCCAATGGGGCTTTCAAGTAGGATATACAATGGACATATATTCTGGGATACCGAACTTTGGATGTTTCCTCCTTTGCTGGTTTTTAACCAGGGCATCGCAGCTTCTCTTCTCGATTACAGGTACAACAGACTTGACAAAGCCAGACAGAAAGCAGCATCCTATGGCTATAAGGGAGCCATGTATCCCTGGGAATCAGATGATACCGGAGAGGAGGCAACACCATCCTGGGCACTAACCGGAACTTTTGAGCACCATATTACAGCCGATATTGGAATAGCATTCTGGAATTACTTCCGGGTAACGAGAGATACTACCTGGCTCAGAAAAAAAGGATTTCCGGTTTTAAGTGAAATTGCAAAGTTCTGGGTAAGCAGGGCAGAAAAAAATCCGGATGGATCATGGTCAATAAACAATGTTGTGGGTGTCAATGAATTTGCACCGAACATAAACGACAATGCATTTACCAACGGAGCCGTAAAAGCCGTTTTGAAATATGCCGTATCTGCTATGAAAGTTTTGGGCCTGGAGGCAAATGAACAATGGCTCGAGGTCTCTGATAAACTGATAATCAGCAGGATGCAGAATGGTGTAACAAAGGAGCACCGTGATTATGATGGAGCTATAATTAAGCAGGTTGATGTTAACCTACTCGCCTACCCTCTGGCTGTCATAACGGATAAAGAACAGATCAAACGCGACCTTGAATATTATGAGTCAAAACTTGCCCCTGAAGGCCCGGCAATGAGTCATTCAATCCTTTCTATCCTTTATTCCGGAATGGGAGACAACAAAATGGCCTTTCGCCTTTTTAAAAAAAGTTTTGAACTGAATAAACGACCTCCGTTTGGAGCACTTGCTGAAACCGCTGATTTCAACAATACATATTTTGCAACCGGTGCAGGAGGGCTTTTACAGGCTGTAATTTTCGGTTTTGGTGGTTTGCAAATCACAGAGAATGGGATCATTCAGAAAAGCCCCTGCCTTCCTGCGCACTGGAAAAGCCTAAATATCAAAGGAGTAGGGCCGGAAAAGAAGACCTTTAGCGTAATCCAGCAACAGGATAATTCAAAATAGAGAACCTCAGCACCAAGTAATAAAACGCTTCATCAGCAGGATTAATATTCCAGAAAGGACTATTTCATTGATTATGAAATTTTACAATTGAATCAAATTTTATTTGAAAACATAGAGACGTCACTCATGACGTCTCTATTGGATTTTAGCCTCAACAACATAGCCTCTTCTTCAAATTCCGCTTAAAATTTGTAAAAAAGTCGCCTACCGGGCTCAGCCTGTCTACCTTGGTGGTATGATTAACACAAAACCAATGTTATGATTACCGATGGCTTCACAATTTTATGTGGTCCCGGGGCTGATGGCGGAGAAACCTGGATACAGTCAAACACCACCACGGCTGATTATGTCAGAATGTTCGATCCGCAAACAGCCCTGATCGCAACGGGGGGCGTCAGAGTGGCCGTTTCCCATGACGGAGGAATCAACTTCAACACAGTTTACACCGGTAACGAAAACTGGCCATTTGTGCGTAATTACTTTTTCCTGGATGAAACCCATGGCTTTGCAGCCGGATACAATGGCATGATTCAAAGATGTGATGCAATCTCCACGGGCATTGAAGAAACCAGTTGGCCTGTGACAGCCACATCCCAAAAACCTGTCTTTTCACCCAATCCTGCTACCGGCCGGATCACTGTTCTTGTGCCAGATTATGAAAGCATCACCATTACTGCTATGGACGGCTCTGAAATCATGAACCTTCCGGGGAATACAGGCAATGAAATCAACCTATCTTCCCTGAAACCCGGGATCTATATGGTAACATTAAAGGTAGGTGTTGGAAACATCACACAGAAACTTGTGAAATATTGTTCATTAATATTCAGGTAGTTACAAACAATCTCTGCTCAATCCTGACCAGGTGATGCAGGTTATTGTTTCTGAATGATCAGCTTTCGCAGAATAACAGCCTCGTTATTGGTTAGCTTCAGATAATAAACACCCGGCGTTGCGAGGCGTAGGGTAAGGGTTGATTTATAAGTACTTCCCGGTAAGAGGGAAATGATTTCCTTGTGGTTACGTTGACCCTGGGCGTTATACACTTCGAGAACTGTTTCACCTTTCAATCCTTCGATCTGGTAGTTAAACACGCCGTCTCCCGAAGGGTTCGGATAAACCTTCAGGTTGTTGTTGAAATCTTCGTCATCAATGCCATAACTGCAATTCTGGAAGGTAAAATAGGCAACAATATTAGAGTTGCTGGCACATCCTGTTGCAGAATTGGTAACCGTGACATTATATTCCTGAACATCAAAACTAAGGCCGGAAGTTTGAATATCAATGGATTGCTCGACCGAACCGTTACTCCACAAATAGCTTGATCCCTGATTACCAGCATCAATAGTAACTGTATCAAAAACACAGATACCGATTTCGGTTGAACTTATACGCACCACTTTCGGATCGTCGGGTATAAGGTTGATTTGTGGTCTCTGATGCACTGTAATCGTTACATTTCCTGTAGTTGTATTGTATCCGTCATTTACGACAATGGTATAAACTGTCGTAATTAAAGGCGTTACCAATGGTTCTGCTATATTGAAATTGAAGCCCGGAGGATCGGATGTCCAGAGATACGTATAATTTTGTGTACCGCCACCGGCAAGGGCAAGCAAATGTACCGATTGACCCGAGCAGATGGTGTCCGGTTGGGCAGTGGGATTGGTGTTCAAAGCATCACCTTCCATTGTAACTGAAACGAAATCGGGTTGTTCGCAAATACAACCTGTCCCCAGATCAGTGACATGAAGTGTGAATAGCGTAGATTCATAAAGATTGAGCGTTGTGGGATTCGGCACATTTGCTGATACAAGTTTCTCAGCAGGTTCCCATTGGTATAAATAAGGTCCGGTTCCCTGCGAGACGCTGCCCTGCAGCGTCGTTGGGGTTCCATAAGTGATCACCTGGTTTGGTCCGGCTTCGGGCACAGGCAATGGATGAACGGTAACAAGAACCTGGTTACTTACTATCGTCTCACCATCATTTACCGATAACAGGTAAGTTGTTGTCTGATTCGGGGTAAACACCGGGTCCTGCAGTGTTGACGCAGATCCGGGAGGGATTGACGTCCATGAATAGGTATATTCTCCTGTACCTCCATAAGCCTGGCCCAGCAGTTGGGTTTGTTCACCCAAGCAAACAGAACCCGGATTAGCTGTTACATAGCAAAAGAGTACGCCTCCGGTTACTGTAAGCAACATATCAGATTCGCTGGTACAACCGGTCTGGATATTGGTAACTGTAAGGGTAAACAGCGTAGTGGTTGTCATGGGCAGTGTAATGGCCTGCAATACATTGGGATTAACCAGTAAGGATGCCGGTTCCCAGTGGTACGTAAAGTCTGATGTGCTTCCCGAAACAGTACCTAACAGATTGGTTGTAGTTCCTTCGGGAATGGTTAAATCGGGCCCGGCACTTATTTCAGGATTCGGATTGACAGTTAAATATAAGGAATCGACGGCCGTACATCCATATTCATTGGCTATCTGGCAGCGGTACCACCCAGTTGTGTCGCCAAAAAATGTCTGTGAAACAGAACCGTCCTGCCAGAGATAGGAACTGTGCCCGCCTGCATCCAGATAAAATGCTTCGCTGGCGCATATAGTCGTATCGTTACCGATAAAGACCTCAGGGCTGGGTTGAATCCTGATAAATCGATTCACAGGTTTTGATTGTCCGTTGATATATACCACCAGGTTCACGCCGTAAAGTCCCTCACTCGGGAATAAATAAGTAGGGTCGAGCAATGTAGAGGTGTAGCCATTGGGAAAGGTCCATTTCACTGAATCAGGATTCTCAGACGCGCTGGTATAAAACTGCACAGTATAGCCATCACAGGCAGGCTCATCCCAAAAAAAATCTGCGGTGAGGAAAAAGAAAGACTGGATGAAGGGTGGAAGGCCGTAATTGCATTGCCTGCCAGCCAGGCCGACTGCATTTTCCACAAATCCACAGTCGGTTCCCAGTATATTCGGTTGATTGATCCTCGACATGTAGTTGGAGCCATAACGGGCAATGTAGAGGCGGTTATCCGGGCCGAGTTGCAAAGCCCCAATGGGATCGGCACTCTGTCCGACCGATGCTACCACTACCCTTGAATTTAAAATCGTTGTCGGGTCACCTGAGGACAGGTCATACTGGTTTATTCTCCGGTTGGTCTTCCATTCGCCGATGTATAGTCTGGTACTGTTTGAGGAAAATTCAACACCATAAGGGCCTCCCGGATCCCATCCTCCCGGATCAGCGTAACTTTCATCGGTTACCAGATGGGTTATTACACCCGACGCGTTGTTAAAATTATAAATACCCACAGAAAAATCAGTATTATTCGCCGCAGCGATCTTGGTTCCGTCAGGAGAAACCTTTAGGTAACCTTTTGAAGCCTGTCCGATATTTCCAGTCAGCGGAGGCCCCGTGGTGCTGATAACCGGATCGGTGTTTACACCGGCGCTTGTGATCCGGTATGCATAGAAATCGGCATTCCCCCACTTTTTAGTGATTACCCAAAAAGAAAATCCGTCATAATGCCCAACAGCAGTCACTTTTTCGCAGGCGAGAGGGACAAGGGAAATATTTTTTTCGGTCGTTACTACATCCCCCAATCCATTGTTCAGGGCCATATCAACCTTTGAGTAACACAATCCATTGGCCAAGCCATTATCAGCGGCATCAACCGTGAAAATATAATACTCGGTGGTGCTTCCCGGTTTGGGAACAATAATACCGGATTGAGTGCTGGATGAATGACCATACAAACCATTGCCATTCGGCATCTGGACGTGGTTCCGGTTATATACAAAACGGCCGTCGGTATAAAATTCCAGTGTTCCGGCTGAAGTGGAAATGGCTGAACACCCTTCGCCGGTGTCGAGGGCGCCGTTGGTTAGGGCAGCCGGGGGGCCCATGGCGAAACTGAGCCCGGCATGATCACCAAAGTACCAGTAATTGGCCTGTTTCTGAGCATTGACAAGCAGAACTGAAGTGAGTAAGGAAACGAGCAATATTGATCTTTTCAACATTATTTGCAGATATAAGTTATTTTTTTGCCACTCAGTAACAAAAATAAACATTTTTTTGAATATTCTGCAATTCTCCATTTTCCTGGTCAACCTATAATCAGGACTTTTAGAAAACGTTATCCAGGCAGAAAATTCAGCAGATTGACTGCTTTTCCGGCTCATGAGCATTATAGCATGTTACTAATGTGCCAACTTGTTTTTAATAAACGCTTTAACCCTATGGATGAGCATCTTGCCGTTCTTATTCAGGAAGCCAATCCCATCAATGATTCCGGCAACCAGAAGTAAGAAACATCCAAGGAACAAAGCGAGTTCAAACCCGTCGTTGGCATACCCGGTTGCCGGGAATGCCTGATAAGTGACAACAATAAAGAAAATCAACCCACATAACAGTTTCTTGTTCATAATGAGGTCTTTAAAACACCATTAAAGATAATGTTTTTTACAGAGATTGGGCAGAATAATTCAGTTTTTATATCAACGATCTGTGCTTCCTAAAATCCTGCTAACAGATGAACGGGCAAATCGTAAAAATCACCTTGACGATGATATCCAATTTGTCTGGCGGGAATTAATGCCCATTTAAAAGGCCTTATTGCAAAAAGCAAAAAAATTATACTCCGGATAAATAAAATAAGCGATTTTATTTCTTCCTGATTAATTACAACAGCGTAAAGTGGATGGATCAGATTGGTTAAAAGAAGAATAAACCATATATTTGTTGAAACAGTAAAACATGATCCCATGCCACTGATTATTTTTCTTGTCCTGATAATCGTTATCGTCTTCTGGCTGATTGGCATTTACAACAACATGGTAAAATTTCGCAATCGCCGTGAAAATGCTTTTGCTGACATTGATGTTCAACTAAAGCAGCGCCATGACCTGATACCGCAACTGGTAGAAACAGTAAAAGGAAGCTGTGACAGGTTTGTGGAATTTCCGTATGATCCAGAAACCCTCCTTAATAAACATGGGTTAAACCGGGAAACATACCCCGATTTGGTTTGTAATGCCCTCGGCCTGAAAACTATTATCGCTGATATTATCATAGATGGTGGCAATGCGATTAAATGGAAGGACTGTGTTACACTCACCGGTAAAGGGATTCGGGGGGAAGCCCGCAAATGCTTAAAAGTGAAGTTAATTATCAGACTTGAAAGATATTTGAAGTCGAGACCATTATACAAATTCCCCGGATCGTTAAAGAGAAGTTTGATCATGCTGATGGAATGCTCTGGTTTATTGATGAATGGCGTGTATTGATTATTGGGTTTTACTGAATTGACAGATCCGGTATTTGAGAAATAGTGCTCAGAGTTCTAACTGTCATAACATGATACAAAGTCCTCTCCGGGTTAATAATGAATGCAAACAAATCTGAGGCGTTATCAACTACCTTCAAATAGAAAATCTGCGGATTATGCAACAGTTAGGCATTGGGGAGGATACTAAGGCTCAGGAAGAATGGCTGAGTGCTGAATTGCATTTCAAAGAAAATTAATATGTAGAATAATGATATTGCATAAGGACACCCTGCTTGGCGTTTCTATAGCAGATATCCACTTGTTTTTCTGAAATCTTTCCGGAAATTTTTCATTTTATTGCAACCTTTCGGTATCCTTTTACGTATAATATGCCAAACAATGTCATGACAATATAAACCATGTCAAAATCATTCAATAAATTGCCCCTGGGAACTATGTTCCGTCAGAAACGTGAAGAAAAAGGCCTGCTGGTTCGGCAGGTAGCTGCCGTAACCGAAGTTGATCAGGCCATTATCAGCCGGATTGAGAACTGTGACCGGCTGCCAACCAAAGACCAGGTGCTGAAGCTGGCCGGCCTTTACGGGCTTGATCAAAAGGAGATTCTTTCCGCCTGGCTCGCTGAGAAAATGATTAAGGAATATGGCGACGAACCTTATGCGCCTATTGCATTTCGTGAAGCTACCAATCAGATACGATTCCGCATCAAAGGCAATAGTGATTCTGAGGATCCCCAATAATTACAAAAAGCAACCCAATTATTCACCTTTTAAATATCAAAGCTATGTCAACAGAAAAAGTGTACAACCTGATTATCCTGGATGAAAGTGGCTCAATGGATTCAATTAAAAATGCAACCATCAGCGGATTTAACGAAGTAGTTCAGACGATTAAAGGCATTGAAAAACAGTACCCGGAGCAGCAACATTTTATTTCATTTGTCACCTTCAATGGGTTTGGTGTCAAAACGCACCTTGACAAACAGGCCGTTGCCAGTCTCTCACAGATCGATGGTAATAGTTATCATCCCGCCTCTATGACACCTTTATACGATGCTATCGGCCTAAGTGTGTTGAAGTTGCGGATGGACCTGGCCAGCCAGGAAAATGTAAATGTCCTGATAACCATTCTGACCGATGGTGAAGAAAATTCTTCCAAAGAATTTAACGGTCAGCAAATCAAAAAAATCATCGACGAGCAAAAAAGCCTGGGCTGGACATTCACTTATATAGGAGCCAATCAGGATGTTGAAAGAGTGGCTGCCACGATTTCAATTACCAACACCATGCAGTTCAATGCCAACGAGGCTGATGTAAAAACAATGTTTGCAAAGGAAAGTGCCTCACGTATGCGTTACAGCGAAAAAATCCGCAACAAGGAAGACCTTCGTGAAAATTTCTACAACGAGGATGATAAGGATACCGAAACGAAGAAGTCATAATCCGGATTCAATTTCCAGCCAGGTTTCGTAACAGTGAAAAAAATCCTTTACATCGATATGGACAACGTGTTG
>JBBQIQ010000021.1:0-33407 GCA_038325075.1 Bacteroidales bacterium
GACCAGTTTAGGTCGGCCATGCGGACATCAAACTTATGATAATAGTACTCTCTGGTGAGGGTATCCAATTCCCACGCTCCGCCCCCGAAAAAGGATTCCCAGTTGTTGGGCTGGTCGCGCCAGATATAATAATCCCGGTAAGGATTATCGCGTGATTTTCTGGATTCCTGAAACCACTTGCTATCTGTGGAGGTATGATTGACCACCATATCCATGATGACTTTTATGCCTCTGTGGTGCGCTTCATTCAGGAAGTTTCTGAAATCATCCTGATCCCCGTAAACCGGATCGATGTCGGTATAACTTGCCACATCATAACCATTGTCAACTTTGGGCGACTTCAGAAAGGGCGTAAGCCAGATGCCTTTGATGCCGAGCGACTGCAGGTAATCCAACCGGGAGGTCATTCCTGCAAAATCACTGGTACCATTGCCATCGCTATCCTGAAAAGAGGGCATATAGATCTGGTAGAACACGGTCTCCTTCCACCAATCCGGCTGCACGTCCAATTGCCCTGACTGGGCGGTGGTGGCCAATGCACTGAGAATAAGTATAGAGAAAAGAGACCAACGAAGCATTTTACAATTCTTTTAGCAGATAGTTTTGTTTCTGCCAATTTAAAAAAAATCTTTCTTTAGCTCTGTAAAAAGGGGGAAGGCTCAATTTCCCGCCAACCACTTTCCGGAAAAACTGAGCCTTGCCCCCCATTCACACACTAACAATTAACCAACCACCTAAGGTTTTTCGTCGTTGTAAAGTTTCAAAACCTGGCCGTCGGCCAAAGCGATGTTGTAGATTTTCAACTCGTCAATGGCACCTTTGAAGTAACCAAGGTTATCGGCGGTTGTCCACTCCATGAAATTGGCAGCAAGTTCGGCATCAGTAGCTACACCACCAATAATAAACGGCTGAGGATCAGGAGCAGTAAGTGTTTGAGTTAATGGTCCGATTCCTTTGTCTGCTTCGGTCCATGTTTTGGTGAGTGTGCCATCCACATAGAATTTCAGTTCCTTGGTTGTTCCGTTCACTGAAACCACTAAATGAGTCCAGTTACCGACCTGAACAGAGTTATCCAGTTCATTGTCTGCATCGACAATTCCACCATCTACCTTTTTGAAGGTAAAGAATGGTTTTCCACCACCCTGGGTCTGAAGTTTATATCCGGTCCAGTAGTTCTGTGAAACGATGTAGTTGTGCTCATAAAGTTCATCAGGTTTAACCCATACTGAAATGGTAAGGTTAGCAGGCAGAAAAGCGGTGGTATAAGGCACTTCAAGGTGGGCGCCTTTGTCGAGTAGTATTGCTTTACCACCTTTAACACCTGTGGTCCAGCTTGGCATCATCGCATCATTTCCCAGAAGAACAGTGTTTCCTTTGAAAAAGGTGGCGACATGTGCAGTAGCAGAGTAAGCAGTCGCAATGGTACCGGTCCCTTCATCAAAATGCCAGCCTGCGTTCAGATACAGTGATTCGTCAATGAAACCGTATTCCTGTGCTATAAAAGTAGTCCTGGCATTGGTCAGGTTCGTTATCAGGTTATTGATTAGAACGTCGGTGAGCAATGCAGCAGCAGCTGTTTTAGTTGTAGCAATGGTAGCCTTGAAGTTGTCGATGGCTGATTGAGGGAAATCGGCTGAAGTAGCACCATTGGCAAGAGCATCACTCTCAGCAATTAATGCTCTGAGCTGAGCATAAGCGGCAGTTCCATAAGAATTAAGCGTTGTAATGGCTCCATTCAATTTTGAAATCTGTGCATCAACTTCTGCCTGTGTAAGTGTAGTGGATGCAGAAGCAGTTTTCACTTCTGCCAGGGTAGCCTTAAAGGCGTCGATCGCTAACTGAGGATATACATCAATAGTGGCAGAAGCGGCAAGTTGGTCCGCCGTTGCTATGAGCGCGGTCAGTGCGGTTTTATCCCCCACGGTGTCTTCATCTTTTTTGCAGGATCCGAAGATCATTGCTGAACTTACGATCAGCATGAGCAGCAATGTTTGCAATTTCATTACGTTTTTCATTTTTTTGGGTTTTAGATGGTGATTGATTTAGGTTGATTGGTTGATTAATTTATTGATTTCACGGGTTGATAGCCTGGTTGGCATCTATCTCCGCTTGTGGAATCGGGAAATAACGATTGGCTTCGTAATTAAAATCCGGCCCGAGAGCAGTTTCTGCAACCGTCTTCCCCCAACGCATCAGGTCGAAATAACGATGGAACTCCTGGGCCAATTCGACCCTGCGTTCTTTCTGAATGGCCGTCTTCAGCGTGTTGTAATCCGAAGATGTAATATCAGCAAGCAGGTCGGCCGGTGGAGTTCCGTTATAACTGGCACGGGCGCGCTGTCTCACTTTATTGAGGTTTGCTTTTGCAGAATCGGCTCTGTTGTCTTCGTTAAATGCTTCGGCTTTCATCAGCAACACATCGGCAAAGCGCAGGTAGATATAGTTGAGATCGCCATCGCCTTTGAATGATGCAGGGATTTCGGAAACCGGTTGCTGGTGTTTTTTGGTTAGGAATCCGGTAGCTTCCGACCAGCCGGAGCTGAAGGTCTCCCCGTTGAGCCAGGGCTGACCGTCGCGGCCAACCGAAGCATCGAGCCGCGGATCAACTTCCCCGGTACTGCTTTTTTCAAAGGCATTCACCAGGCTTTGGGTAGGGGCATTGAAAAAATAGCCCCCTTCCTTGAAAGGTGCAAACCATTGGTTCAATGCACTCCCGGTGAATGGAATCTGGTCGGCCAGGTGTTGAATCTCAAAAATAGATTCAGGACTGTTTTCATGTGCCAGTTTAAAATTATCAGCATAGTTGGGTAAAAGTCTATAAATACCCAATGCATCCACCTGCTGAAAGTAACCAAGGGCAGCAGACCATTTCTGCTGGTAAAGATTAGCTTTCCCAAGCAAAGCCAACGCAGCGCCGCGGGTTACACGACCAACATCAGATGAGCTGTAGGATACAGGCAGCACAGCAACAGCTTCAGTCAGGTCCTTTTCGATCTGCTGATAAATAGCGGAAACTTCGCTCAGTGGCACATGAATGGTTTCCTGGGTCAACTGGGGCAGCAACTTCAGGGGAACCCTCCCGAAAACATTCACGAGGTTGAAATAGCTGTATGCCCTTATAAATTTTGCCTCCCCTACGATCTGGTTCTTTTTTGCCTCATCCATCGGAACGGCAGGAACATTGGCGATCACATTGTTGGCGCGGGCAATCCCGTCATAGGCAAAAATCCAGTATTTATTGATCATCCCATTGCTGGCATCGGCCGTAAACTCATCGATATAGGTAATTTCAGCCTGGTCGCCGGCACCACCGCCTTTGACTGCATCGTCGGAAGCAACATCTCCAAACACCCACATCGCATTGTCAAAACTGCTGAATGTGATGGCATTGTAAACTCCGTTCACTGCCTGAATCGCCTGTTTATCCGTTTTGTAAAAGGTGTCGGTCGAAAAAGTCCCTTTGAGGTCTTCGGTCAGAAAATCGGTACAGGCATTCAGGATAGTGAGGGAGCATACGAGAAGCATGACAACCATGATATGCTTTATCCGACCGTTACCGGTGAATTTTTCAACACTTAACCACTGCCTGAATGTGACTGGTATATTGTTATAATTTCTTTTCATAGCTCATTAAGATTAAAATGTGATGTCGATACCAACCATAAAAGTCATTGCCGAGGGATAGGTTCCCCAGTCAATCCCTGCAGAGCGGTCGCCTTCTTCTTTTGAATTATCGCTGACGGTCATTTCAGGGTCAAGACCCGGATATTTGGTCAGGGTTAGCAGGTTGGTTCCGGAAACGTAAATCCGTGCCATAGAAAAACCAGTTATTTTTAGTGTTTTTGATGGGATGGTGTAACCAATCTGTAGATTTTTAAGCCTCATGTATGAGCCATCTTCCAAAAAGCGGGACGAAGGCCTGGCATTGTTTGATTTGCTTGTCCAGGATGCCCGTGGTTGAGTATTGGAGGTTCCTTCACCGGTCCATCGTTCATCGAAATAGCGTTGTGTAACAGTGAAACCGCGGTAGAATCCTTCTATATCCTGGTTTATCTGCACATAAATCTTGTTGCCATATGCACCCTGCAGGAACACGCTCAAATCGAAATTTTTATAATTAGCCGACAGATTGAGCCCTGCAATCAGCTTGGGAATGGCACTGCCCATGTAAATGCGGTCATCGTTGTCAATTTTGGAATCGCCGTTCTGATCCTTATATTTAACATCACCGGGATGAATATTGTTTCCCTGACTGGCTGACAACAGGATTTCGACTTCATTTTGGAAAATACCTTCCATTTCGAGCAGGTAAAAAGACCCGATGGGCTGCCCAACGTCGGTCCTGGTAGCATCTACGCCAGATTCAACGGCTCCTCCATAAAGCGGAGCATCCAGTTTCAGCACTTCGTTTCGCAACAAAGTAACATTTCCTCCAACTGAATAACCCCAATCCTTCTTGTTTTGACGATAATTGGCTTCCATCTCAATGCCTGTATTCAACACTGAACCACTGTTAATCCATGGCTTATCAGCATATCCAACCGAAGGAGGATTGGGCGCTTTCACCAGCATGTCCTCTGTCACTTTATAAAAATAATCGACTGAAAAGGAAAGGGCGCCTTTCCAGAATTCTGCATCTACACCCCCATTGTACTGATAACTGGTTTCCCACTTCAGGTTGTCATTTCCAAGGGCCGTTTGTCTGTATCCCCTGTTGGATATTCCTCCAAAGGCATAGTTATAATCAGGAGAAATTTTATCGCTGTAAGCATAGAGGTCTATCTCCTGGTTACCGATGGCACCGTAGCCGGCACGTAGTTTAAGGTTCTCAAGCCAGGAAACATCCTGAAGAAAACTCTCCTGTTTCAGCACCCAGCCGGCAGACAGGGAGTAAAATGTTCCCCATTTATTATTTCCGGTGAATCTCGAGGACCCATCTTCACGCAGGGTGGCTGACAGATAGTATTTCCCTTTGAAATCATAGTTTACCCTGCCAAAAAATGAGGCCAGTGACGAAGCCCACTCACCCTGGCTCGTATTCTTGATACCGAGTCCGTTCCCTATATAGATAAGTTCCTCCTGCTCTATGGGAAAATCTCCATCGCTGGCGTACATTGCCTTTCCATTATTCTTAATCGCCTCAAATCCAAGTAAGGCCGAGAGTGTATGCGATTCACCGATACTGGTTTCATAATTCAGCAGGTTGTTCACGGTCCAGTTGGCGATGCGTTCATTCCCGATATTCAGGCTGTTTTTACCATTCACCCGGTTATCGGTTCCCCAACTTGGGTTGAAACGCCGGTTGAATGTATTGCGGTAATCCATCCCAAGGTTGGTCGTGAATTTTAGTTTGTCGCTAAGTTTGACGATGAAATATGCCTTACCCAGATAACTATCGTCTTTGCGGTTGTTGTCGTTGTATTCGCTCATGCCGATGGGATTATATCCGTCGCCGAGATAGGAATCATACTTCTGTTGCCATTCCCCTGTGATGGGGTCCGCGAAATATTCAGCCGGACGATCGACAAAACGGCCATCAGCAAAACGTATAGGAATGGCAGGATTGCGGAAGAAGGCATACCGGATTACACTTCCACCGTTGCCACCCGCCCCGTCGCCGGAACTTCCGATGATATCGTTGCTTGATAAGCCCACCAGCATGCTCAACCCCACAGTGAGCCATTTATTCGCTTCTGTATTGACATCAATCCTGGCTGTTCCGCGGGTGTAACCGGAGCCTTTGATGATACCTTTCTGGTCGAAAAAAGAGGTGGAAATCAGAAAATTGGTCGATTCGGTACCACCTGACAGGGAGAGTTCATGTGAATTGACGGGAGCCGTCTGAAGTAATTCCTTAACATAGTTCACATCCTCAAATCCGGCAGATTCCTCAGGGGTAATGCGCCTGCGCTGCAGCGTTGGCGGGAGAAAGGCATTGTCATTGTTAGCTGCTTCATTGTAAATGCTTATATAATCAGCAGTATTCACCATTTTGGTTAGTCTTGTTGCCTGTTGGAATCCTGTTTGTCCACGATAGGTGATCTTTGTTTCGCCTTTCTTGCCTTTTTTTGTGGTTATCAGCACAACTCCATTGTTGGCGCGCGAACCATAAATGGCCGCCGCCGAAGCATCCTTGAGTACTGTAATGCTTTCAATATCGCCGGGTGACAGAATTTTCAGCGCATCGGCCGTGGCCATTCCATCCACAATATAAAGCGGATTGTTGCTTGAATTGATGGAACCGGCTCCACGGATGCGAACAGAAACGCCTTCGCCGGGCGCCCCTGTATTTTGTGTTACCTGCACTCCCGCAGCCCTTCCCTGCAAGGCCTGCTCAACCCCTGCCACCGGCATCCTGGTCAACTCTTCATTATTTATTTTAGTGACCGCTCCCAAAACATTTCGTTTTTTGGTAGTTCCATAACCAATCACCACCAGTTCATCCAGCATGGTTTGTTCGGGACTAAGTTTAACATCAATTACTGCACGGTCGCCCGTTATCTGCTCCAACGGCGTGTAGCCAATGTATGAGAAAACCATTACGGATGAAGCCGTCAACTGATCTGATGACAGACTGTACTTGCCATAGATGTCGGTGGTTGTGCCAATGACGGTTCCTTTAATCTGTATCGTAACACCAATCAGGGTTTCCCCCGTTTTGGCATCGGATACAGTTCCTTCCACAACCTTTTGGGCATAAATCAGCCCGGTTGCCAGAAGCATGGTTACTAAAAGTATCAGTCTTTTCATATTATCGTGGTTATTTGATTTCACAATACTGAGACGCTTTATTTTACCCAAATTGAGCGATTTGAAAAAGAAAATCACCCAATCGATCAGGAAATTGTAAGCAATTCACAATAAAATATATTCAAGGCTTTGGTGAATTGCAACAATTTCCAAATCGGGGTTTACCTATGTAAAGCGCTTTTTCACTTCGTTCAAATCGCTCAACTTAGGTTTTATTTGTATGCGATCACCGTTTCACCGGCCATCAGTTTCAATCCATTTATTTTTAGTTTTTCACCAGCCGGAAGCACAACCACCACCATCGCTTCTCCCGCAGGTATCTTCAGCCTGATTTCGTTGAAGCCCCCTTTTGACAAATACTTTCTGGAGATAATGTCGAACAGGTCAACCCTGTTTTCCGATGAAAAAATCACTGTTTTTTCCTCTGCATACGGATTGTAGTAGAGGTAAACCGGGTATTTATTTTCAGCATAAAAGTCCGTGATGTTGCAATCCAATGCCAGGATTCCTTCTACATTGGTGGTGTGCACGATGGCACCAAAAACACCGGCAATTGACGTACTGTAGAGGCTGAACATCGATTCTTCAGGCTGTCCGGCTACCCATTTTGGCCCATCACCTAAGGAAACGGGGGATATTCCTTTCAGTGGTGCTTTGTTGTAATCATCGTTCCTGCGAACCCCTTCGTAGCCGATGATTCCGTGCGTCAGGTTTTTCTTTTCGGGAAGCCATTGGTGGGCATTGTCAACCTGATCGGGATAAAACAAACGGGATGCATTGACTGCATTCAGCATATATTTACCAATGGCTTTGGCGTACTGCGGTTCGTATTTTACCATCGGCACCAATGGCCAGGCCATGGCAACCGAATTCATAAAGAATGCGTAACCACCGCCATCGGTAATACTTCCCTGAAGTCCTGACACATCGTAATCGCCCCATTTCTCGGCAATTACGCCCCATCCGTAACGGCCATCTTTCGACTGGCAGCCATCAAAGGTGTGGTTCAGCAGCTTTGTTACGTCGTAATTGGTTCCATGCTCAGCATTCAAACGGGCTGCAGTTAGTGCCCCAAACGGAAGCAGGATTTCATAGAACCTGCTTTCTTTCTGATTGACCAGGGCTTCCGTGGCACTCATCGCCCCTTTCAGGTAGCGCTCATCTCCAAACTTCTGATAAGCCGAATACAATACATAAGCATGTCCGCCGGCTACATCCTGTTGCCAGGGAATGTGGTTGCGCATGCCCTTCATTTGAGCGTAATCGAAATAAGAATAGTCGTAATTGCCATTGAGCGTTGAATCTGCTTTATAAAACTGCTCGGCCACCGTGCGCTGGATAAATTCTGTGTTTTCAACATCGGGGAATAGCGCAGCCACTCCATAATACAACACGTTCGGGTAAACATCGTACCACCAGTCGCGGCCGTAACCGCCACCGGCCATGGCAACCGCAGGATTGGTGTTGTTCATCACAATGTTCCATTTTGTATCGCTGTTGAAATAGTTCTGCGACATTTTTACAAAGTTGTAGCCGTGCTGATTGGTCTTGTCAATATCGAGCAATCCGGCACTTACCAATGAATTAAGAGAGGTTAGAGCCTCATGGAATTCGCCGTTGTTTTTGCCAGGACCCTGGCGCACATCGCCAATCACGGTAAAAAGTCCGAAAGTAACCTGGTCAATATTTCTTTTGGAGCTATCAAGCCAGATATAAGGGCCAAAGGCTGTTGTGTTGCTGAAATCAAAAGCCAGGCTGTCGAACTGCATTGCTTTTTGTTCCCAGTCAATGATTTTCAGCGGCTGCGGCAGTTCAGGCATCTGATCGATGCGGGGTATTGTAGTCTGCGCCACAGGCTCACCGGTCTGCTGTTTGCAGGAATAGGATGCTGCCAGCAGCGCCAGCGCCGCTATGATAACGATTGGTTTTTTCATTTCTCTTCAGAATAAGAATCTTTCATAATGTTTTTGGCAAGTGGGATGGCGAGCATCTGAATAAGCGCAACAATCACAAGCGAATACCTTAGTGCGAAATCTTTAGAAACATAGAAAGCCAGGCCAATGAACAGGACAAGCCCAAAGAAACGGCCCAGGTACAGTCCAAATTCATGGTTGAAGATGTACGCGTATTTGCTGCGGTTCTCCTTTGCCGACAGCAAGTCGATTACCTGCATCTGAATGGGGAAGTAGGCAATATCGTGCAAGGGCATAAACAGTACTTTACACAGAACAAAAACAATTACCCCAATGGCAGAAAACAGTATCATATTGGTTAAGGCACCAATGAGAAAAATGATCATACCGGCAGCAAAAATGTAAATCCGATGTTTGGGTTTTGTTGTTCTTCCCAGGAAATAGAGGAGGAAGGCAGTTAATATCCCACTTATACTTTGGATAGTCCCCAACGCAGCCTCATTGCCAACCAAGGACAAGATCAAAATGGCGGGTGCAGTCACCAGATAGCCCTGAACCATCCCCTTTAAGGAGGCAAGTCCCAGCATCTTTTTCCATAGTCTGTCGAAGCGCCAGTAAAGAAATTTCTTCTCCCTGGGATTCCTGAATCGATGCTGATGAATTACAATACTGGCCAGGATAGTGAGCAGAAGCACCACGAGAGTTACGACTTTATAGGCACCCTGAATGCTTCCGCCAAACCATTCGAGGGAAGTACTTTTTACTATGAACCAGCCAACAGCGGCCGGAACTATGATAAATGTTATGGTGTAGAAGAATGTTTCTACACCGTAATAATAATTTCTATTGGAATCGTTGGTGGTGTCGAGGGTTAGAAAATCGCGATTTGCCCAGAAGAAACCAAATGAACCACCCATTATAAGTCCGGTTATGGATACCCCTAGCATGTTTATATCGCTGAGTGTCATCATGAAAATCATGGAAACACCGCTTAGCAGCATTCCAAAGCTGTAGAGATGCGATATCTTAAATTTATTCAGTAAAAATCCGTTAATCAGGAATGCAAATGGGATTCCGGTGTAAACGCACAACTGGTAAACTGCAACCATAGAAGGATCATTGGAGCTGCGCATAATGTAGGCTCCAACAAAGATGTCAATGATGGGAATAACAAATGCGTAAATCATATTGGTAATAAGCACCAGGCGCATATCCCTGGGCATAGTCATAAAAAAGCGAAACTCTTCCAAAATTTTATTTTTCATAAAATGTCTTTATCAAATTGGGTTACCTGATTTAACTTTGTTGAGTTTCCTTATGCTTTGCATTGCTTCTTCAGATCTCTTGCACATGTCGTAAATCCTGTCTGGTGTTATGACTTGTGATTTGTCAGAATATTCTCTTAAAATTCCTGTTTCCATAATTCTAATTTTCAGAACATTTCACAGGTTAAAATTGCGTCGAAGTTTTGGTTGCTGTTTCAGCCATCCCTAATGATTCAACTGCATTACTGTCATTGATTACCCTGACAACCGAATTATCGAGAATCCAACTCCATTGATCTTTTATCATTGAAATCAGTAATTGCTCGTACCGATCCTGTTTGTCAGCGATATTGCCGTATTCTAAAGTTATCAGTTTATCAAAAACTATATCTTTAAAGCGTCCCCTTGCTTTTTGATTTTCAACCCTGGATATACCATGTTCAACAATTGAACATGAATAGTCAGAGACTGATTCCTGTCCGCTGTGTTCAGTAATTGAACAACCCGGCAGGTCACTTTTTAGTTTTTCAAGCTGGTGTTTTTGTAGCAAGCCATGTAAGCGTATTTTTACGGGAACCCATTCGTAGAGCGAAATGTCACCTCTTTCAAATTGTAGCCGCATTTCCTGCCGATCCAGTATTTTGGGCTGATCAAACCCATGGTAAAAATTAACAGGACCTTTGGGGTAGTTTACAGTAGCCTGAACCCGGTCAATAATCATTTTTTCGATACCCGGCCGCCGCCATTGTGCAGCATGGATTATTTCACCTTTTCCCAGCCATCCCGAAAACAGATCAAAAAAGTGAACTCCATGTTCAATAAAGATCCCGCCGCTTTTTTCTTCATCCCAAAACCAATGTTCCTGTTTAAGCTTTTCGTCACTGGCATAATTTTCAAAAAAGCCATGAAGAAACTCACCCAGTATTTTTTCTTCAATAATGCTCCTGACGACAGCGCTTAAGGGATTGTAACGCTGCATCAGGTTAACCACGTAAAGTAATTTTAAGGATCGGGCCAGGGTAACAAGTTCTTCTGCTTCAAATGTTTTTAATGCGGCTGGTTTTTCGCAGATTACATGCTTCCCCGCCAGCAGGGCTGCTTTCGATTGGGAATAATGTAAAAAAGGTGGTGTGGCAACATAAACAAGGTTCAGCTCGTTATCATGTAAAAACAGTTCGTAATCAGTATATGTTTTCGCGGATACTTCACTCGCCAGGCGGGTAGCGGCGTTTGAATCGGTATCCATAATGGCAGTAATTTTAATACCTGGAACCTGCAAAAAAGAGTTAGCAGCAAAACCGGCAAAACCTCCTGCGCCAACAATTCCAATACTCAATCCAGATTTTGAAATATCCATTTTTAAATCACCCTCCTTATTTTAATTTTTAAAATTTAAGCGTATTTAAAATTTCATTTATAGAGAGCTCTGCACCACAAATCACTTCATCGCTGGCGCCGTAGTACAGTGTAATCGTATCATTTTCAATAATATGCCCGTTGGTAAATACCACATTCCCGAAAAATCCGGTCTGCTCGTAGGTCTGAACAGGTTCCATAATTGGTTCTGTGCTGCGAGCCAGTACTTTCGAAGGGTCATTAATGTCAAGAAGCAGAGCGCCAAGGCAATACCGGTGATCCTTATTGGCACCGTGATAGATTTCTAGCCATCCTTTTTCGGTACGGATGGGTGCGGCACCAGCGCCGACGCGGGCTGAATCCCACATTCCGGGCCTAACCGTAGCGATGCATTTGTGTTTTCCCCAGTGGGTCATGTCAGGCGACTCGGCTATCCAGATATAGTTTCCGCCAAGCTCAGGACTGCTGGGACGATGAAGGGCAAAATAAGTGCCGTTGATTTTTTCATCAAAAATCGCACAGTCTTTATTGTGCGGCGGGAAAATCATGCCTTCGCGGCTGAAGTTTTTCCAGTCGCTGGTGCGGATAAGTCCAACACCAACGCCAAATTCAGACACTTCGGTAAATGAAAGGGCAAAACCATCTGACATCGTGGCCACGCGGCAATCCTCGATCCCGAAAGTCTCAAGTTCCCCTTTTCCGAAAATGGGCGGATATCCCACCGCTTCGTAAAAATGAACCCCGTCATCACTGCAAACGAGTCGTAAATAGGATAGTGTAGTCAGGAAATCTTTCTTCTTATAATTGATAACCCTTGGATCTGTTGCATCCAGGTCAGGATCATTTTTGTCGAAACTCAATATTTCAATCTCCCCCTTGCTGTTATATACAGGAAAGCTGATTTTGCCTTCAATCTGCCTGGGCCTTTCGGCAACGCGCAAAAGCAACCATATTTTGCCATCAAACCTGAAAACACCCGGATTGAGCAAGCATAATATTTCCATCCCATTAATTCCGGGCCTCAGATCGGCCGGACGCAGTATGGGATTTTCGGGGAAACGCTTTGCAATGTCCATAAGAGTGAAAGTCAAAAGTGAAAAGTCTAATTTCTAATTTCTAATTTCTAAAGTAAAAATAAAAAGTGCGAAAGTGAAAGAGTGAACAGTGAAAAGAGTGAACAGTGAAAAAAAAGTGAACAGTGAAAAAGTCAAAAGACTGATGTTGAAATTGCTGATTGTGTAAGCGCCTGTCCATTTTGGCCTTAAGCACATATACACAGAAACAAAATTACAATCGATTGCGGAAAAGGGCGTCCGGCGGGTTCCTGATCTTGTACGGTGGAGTGCAAATGTGGTCTGATCAGGCTTTAGGCATTTCCACATCAAATAAAAATAAAATGAGCCAGGCTAATTAATTTGTAGAGTTTTCTTATAGGCTCTAATTAGCTTTATCTTTGCTAAAAATATTAAGTAATGCCCAATCTTTATATAATATCAGGTTGTAACGGAGCTGGAAAGACAACGGCATCATACACATTATTGCCTGAAATCCTTAACTGCAAAGAGTTTGTTAACGCGGACGAAATTGCAAAAGGTTTATCTCCATTTCAACCTGATAAAGTTGCAATTGAGTCTGGTAGAATAATGCTGGGGAGAATTAAAGAATTATTGACACACAATTTGGATTTTGCATTTGAAACAACGCTGGCAACAAAGATGTATCCTCGTTTAATTCGCGATGCACAGGATCGGGGCTATTTTGTAACGCTGGTTTTTTTCTGGCTAAGTTCTCCGGAACTTGCTATTGAGCGAGTAAAAACCCGGGTGAATTCAGGTGGGCATGATATACCGGTTGATGTAATTCGGCGCAGGTACAAAGCGGGTATTAGAAACCTATCAAAATTATATCTGCCGGTTTGTGATTACTGGTTGATCATTGACAACTCTGAGCCCCCTTTTACTATTGTAGCCGAAGGATTTAAAACAGAAAACATAGAAATCACTAATTCAAACATTTACAACCAAATCATTAAGTTATGACAAAAGAAAATATTAAGGATTTACGTTCAAAAATCCTGCGGGGAATTGATCTTGCATACCATCGCTTGCTGGCAGCAAAGCAAAAGGAAGATGGATTTCTTGTGATTTCGCGTAATGGCAAGATAGTTAAAGTGAAAGCGAAAGATCTATAAAAGTTAGTTATAGCCCGTTCCACCCCTTCACTCTATCCCTCTATTTTTCTCTTCTGCCTGTATTCCGAGGGCGAACACCCAAATGCCTGGTGAACAATCCGGAGTAATTAGTCAATGCGATTTAAAACTTGATAACGAATATTGCAAAAAACGATTTTCAGGGTTTAACCTTAATAGTAATTTTATAATTTCAAATTATAACCTTATATTTGTCGACATTTATTAAGGATATAACCTGATGGATATTTTAAAACAACAACTACTTATTGAGCAGGCTGACAGAAAACTAGCTGCATTCAGATCTTTGGATTCAATCGTTATTCCTGAGAAAGGCTGGATATTTACAATCCGGATAGCTTTAAAAATGTCTCTGCGACAACTGGGCAATCGGTTAAAGATATCTCCACAAAGTGTAAAGGAGATAGAAGAACGTGAAGCAAAAGGCTCTATTACATTAAAAGGTTTAAAAGAAGCTGGTGCAGTTCTGGATATGAAGATGGTTTATGGATTTATACCAATAGGGCATAGTATAGAAGAAATGATTGAAAAAAGGGCAATGGAAATTGCAAAAGAAATTGTCATGAGAACCTCAAATACCATGCAACTTGAGGATCAGAAGAACTCAAAAGAACGTATAGAAAAAGCAATAAAATCGAGAGCAGAAGAAATTAAATCAAAAATGCCAAAGTATCTATGGGATTAGAAATACATTATATTGAAGGACAGACTCCTATTGATGAGGGAAAAGCGGGACTTTTGATAAAATCAATTACACCCCGGGGAGATCTGGATGAATTTGAACAGTTGAACATTGAAAAGGCAATACAAACCCGGGACGGGGCCTTCTTATTGAAGTCATACTTTTATTTATAAGACAAGGAGAAAAGGGGCACTTCGACTTCGCTCAGTGACCAACTGGGGGACAAGGGAAAAAAAAGGGCGGATGTCGAGGGATGTGGCTAACCTATTCCCTTCGCTTTGTGCCCTGCGCCCTGAGCCCTTCTTGCCTATTGAGAGCGCATATCAGGGTTTGTCCCTTTCTGGCGATATTCAGATGGTGAGCTATTGTATGTCTTGTTGAACAGGTCGTAGAAGTGTGTACGGCTGGCAAATCCTGCCTGGTCAATAATCTCGCTTACGGTAAGTTGGGTTGATAAGAGTAAAGTGGCTGCCTTACTCAACCTCCGCTGGTTGATCAGGCCGTGGGGCGTAGTGCCGAGCATCAACCTGGTTTTATTGTACAGCGATGACTTGCTTATAGCCATCCTGTCGCAAAGTTGTTCCGAGGTAAGGGTTTCATCATCAAGGTTTTCATCAATAAAATCAAGCATTTTCTGAAAGAAGGGGTCAGGTATTTCCTTCACCAGTGCTGAATGGTCTTCTTTATTTCCAAACCGGCTCCTGATGTTGATCCTTTGCTGAAGAAGCTTTTGGATGCGGACTTTAAGGTGTTCAGGATGAAAGGGTTTCGGAATGTAGGAGTCGGCTCCTGCTTTCAACCCGGCAATACGGTCTTCGATCTCAGCTTTGGCAGTGAGCAGGATAAGCGGAATATGGCTGGTGTCGAAGTTTTCACGCAGCTTCCGGCAGAGTTCAATGCCATCCATTTCGGGCATCATTACATCCGATACAATAAGGTCGGGTTTTTCAGCCATCGCCTTGCGATAGGCCTCTTCCCCGTTCTCAGCCAAAACCAGGTTGTAGGTGCCTTGCAGGAAATCGCGCAACAAAGTCAATATTTCCGGATCATCATCCACCAGCAGCAGCAATGGCTTATCTTCGGAAGAAACCCTGGTTTCAGCCGCTTCTATCGTGCTAACCGTCTCAATAAAACCACTCTCAATGGCCGGCTCCTGAAGCTCGTAAGGTACTTCAGCCTGCGTAACTTCGTGTACATCCGGAAAGGTGCAGGTAAAGCGGCTTCCCACGTCCTGCTCACTTTCAAGGCTTATTTTTCCATTCAGCAACTCTGCAAGTCCTTTGGTTACTGCTAATCCCAGGCCGGTCGAGCGGTATCCCGGAAAGGATCCCCGCTTTTTGGCAGAAGAAATCCCAAAAGGCTCAAATATCCTTGGCAGGTATTCCGGTTTTATTCCTATTCCGTTATCCTGCACTTCCACCACCAGGGCATTTTCTTTTTCCAGAATCCTTACCACAACCTCGCCGCCTTCCACATTGTATTTGATTGCGTTGGATATCAGGTTGGTAAAAATACGCTGGAACTTATCTGCGTCTGTTTTAAAAGTATAATCATCGCGGCATCCTTCTACCCGGCAAACAATATTGCGCTGCTGGGCAAGCAATCCGAGGTCTGAAACCACTTCACTGATAAGCCGGCAGGGGTTGACCACCTGAATATTCAGCGGCTCTTTTCCCTTTTCCAGCTTACGGAACTGCATGATCTCAATCACCAGTTTCTGCAGTTTCAGACTGTTGTTATAGACCTTCAGCAGGCGGGGATTTTCGGTGGTCAGTTTTTTATCCTCTATCAGCGCATAAATATGGGAGGTAATCAGGGTAAGCGGAGTCCGGAACTCATGGGCAACATTGGTAAAGAATTCAATTTTGTAATTCTGGAGTTCTTTTTCCTTCTTTTGCTCAAATTCGCGGAGTGCGGCCTCTTTTTTGCGTGCAGCCCGCCGGCGGTATGCGGAAAATGAGAGGAACTGAATCAGGAGAAATAAAACAATGTAAGCCATTATTGCCCAGGATGTTCGCCAGAAAGGGGGATTAACAACGATCTCAATTTCCCTTACCTGTTCTGACCAGACTCCGTTTTCGTCACTTACCCTTATTTGCAGCACATATTCACCCGCTGCGAGATTGGAAAATCCGATAGGCTGGTTCAGCGGGTTTACAATCCATTCATCGACAAAATTTACGAGTCGGTATGAAATCCGGTAACGTTCCTGTCCCCAGAATGCCAATGGGGAAACGTAAAATGTTAAGGTGTTCTGATTGTAATTAAGGTTCAGTCTTTTCTGATGATTTATTCGGCTTTGCAATACACTTTCGTCCCCGATTTCAACCGGAAGGTTGCGGATCAGTAACTGGTTTATTGCTATGGGCGGGTAATAGGAGGAAAGCCGGATGGCATCTGTCTGTATAATATCCAGTCCCATGGTGCCGCCCACAAACAGCCGTCCTGTATATTTATCAAAGAAAGAGGCCCCGTCGCTGTATTCAAAATTGATCAGCCCATCGTTCACATTGAAGCTTTGCACATTCCTGCGGCTGATGTCGATCAATGATAATCCCTGATTCGTTGTAATCCACAGGTTACCCTGTATATCCGGCTGAATCGTGTGAATACTGGTGCTGGACAGGTCGGACTGAACCGTTAAACTGTTCACCTTTACCGAATCGGCTGATACTGGCAACAAACTGAAAATGCCATTGCTGCTCCCGACCCAGAGATAGCCATTTTGATCAGAAAAAAGCGAGAGAATATCGTCGTTTCTGATGATGTCGGGGTGCGAAACAGATGAATACTGAGCAATAACCCTCTTGGTAATTGTATTGTACCGGTAAACACCAACTCCACGGGTGCCGATCCAGATAATTCCTGGTTTTTCCTCAGCCAGTGCATATACAATCTGTTTCTGTTGCCTTGTGGCATCAATACTTTTGTCGAGAATTAACTGTTCGTAACTGATTGGCAGGGATTTTCGGGTCTTGTCAAATTCAACCATTACCACCCCATAACCACTGGTTCCCAGGAATATCCGCTTATCACTATCTTCCAGAATCCGGTAAACTGAGGCAAAACTAAAGGACCCCTGAGTTTTAAAATCTTTCGGAAAATTCCGGATGATCCGGTAATCGGGAGAAATGATATCAACGCCTTTACCATCGGTTCCAACCCAGATTGAACCATCGTTCCGCTCAAAAAATGACAGTACGGAATTATTACTCAGCCCGTCTTTTACAGAAATCCGCCTTATATGATTCCCCTTTGCATCAAAAACATCGATTCCTCCGCCCTTTGTCCCAATCAGTAAATCCCGCTTTCGGGTAACCAGAATAGATCTGACAATCGGGTATGCAAGTTGATCAGATGGTAACTGCTTATTCGGAAATTCGGTCAGTTTAAGCGTATAAACGCCATTCCCATCGGTACCAATCCACAGTATGTCTGGCGCCGTTTCATAAATACTCAGAATGCGTGTAGCTATCTTATTGTTGTTAAACAAACCGGATAACCGGCTGAGTTCTTCAAATTTCCCGGAAATGAGATTGAAACTATAAATCCTGCCCTTTTCCGTACCGGTCCAAATCCGGTTTTTTTCCTGTGAAAGTGAAAATGAAGTAATGATGTCGTCAGGTATCTTTAACTGTTTTACCTCTTTAGATTTCAGATCTACCAGGAATGCCGCCCCGGTGCGCTGGGTTACCAGTAAATGTGGCCGCTGATCAATTAAAACAGCGGTAGAAGATGTAAGTGCCCCGGTTAGTTGCAGCTTTAAAATCAATTCCAGACGGTTGCCTGAAATCAGCAATACCTGTCCATTCCCGGAAATACAGTAGGCCTGGTCATCAACCACGTGAATCCTTTTTATATTCATGGAAGCCCGTTGAGAAGCCGGGTCAAATATCATTTTGATGAATTGCTTTTCAGTTTGATCAAATCTGAAGATTCCCCGCCCAAAAACAGATGCCAGGGTGCCATAGCTTTCCGAATTGCTCAGGGCGATGTCATTTTCGTAATTTATCTGTTCCGATTCATTGGTAAAATAAGCGGTAAACCGATCATGGATATTATCATACAAGGCAATGCCCTTGTTGGTCAGCATCCAAATCGGGCCCTGTTTGGTCGGATAGAGCTCCCGAATTACATGATTATGAATTGATCCGGGTTTATTTCCGGGAAGATAAGTTACAATGTTGCTGCCATCATAGCGGTTTAGCCCGTTCCAGGTACCGAACCAGATATAGCCTTCAGCATCTTTCACGATTGAATTGACCGCACCGTTCGATAAGCCCTCTCTCCGCGAAATGGAGTGCACATTGGTGTTGTACTGCGCATTCAGCGAAAGCGACAAAAACAGAAACAGGATCAGATATAGGTGTTTTCCCGGCATTATAATCTATGGGTCGTGGATGATCTTTGATTCAGTAAAAATAGTTAACCCTGAGGAAAATAGGATTATATAATTCACACAATTTCTCACACCAACAATGGGTGGTTCAATGTTGAACAGGGAAATGATGCAATGGTTTACTATTGAATAAGTATTTGGGCCGTCAATGTTTAGCGCGGGTCTGAACCGTTTCTTTTATAAAATAAATGCTCCTATGGCATGAACTGTTATTAAAAAAGGGCAAAAGTCCGATAATCCAGACTATCGCCCTAAAATTTACCAGTATATCAATTCAACCAGTCTTATTCTATCACGCTCATTTTCCTGACATCAGAAATTACACCGTCAAGAATGAGTGAATAAACATAAAGGCCGGAAGCAATTGGCTTAAGCTGCCATTCTATCGTATAGGTTCCTGTGGGTTTTACACCCAGGTTCATTCTTTTTATCACTTTGCCCGATAAATCAGATAAAACCAGCTCGGTTCCGGCCTCGCGTTCAAGCGTATAGCTAATAGTTGTTTGCCCATTTGATGGATTGGGGATGTTTTGTTGAAGCGTACCACCTGATTTTGCTAAATAATTCTCAGGCTTTGAAGAATGGTTTTTGAAAGGCAATAGTGACAATAAGTAGTCCTTGTTTTTGTTGAAAGAGGCCTTGCTGACCGGCCTGTATTCCGGCATTTGGCCCACAAATTGCGATTTAAGGCTATCTTCATCCATCAGCATGTAAACATAACCCAGATCAATAACCGCGAAAATGCTGTCGGCGGGTGATTCAGGATTCAGAATCCGGTTTTCGTACCAGCTTATGGCGACAGGCCAGTTTTCCATCTTAACATCACATTGATTGGCTGATATATCTGCAAGTTTTGTTAAAGTTGTATCTGCAGCTATTGAATCATTGGTCAGCAAATATGCTTTCAATCCTGAAAAATCTTTACCTGCATACTCTTCAAGCCTTACCAGATCTTTTATAGCAGTTTCTGCGTAGTTGCTTTTAGGATAAAGTTGTATCAACAATTGATACAGATTTTTAGCTACAGAATAATTTCCGGCTTCAAAATTGGCGATAGCACTAAGGTATAAATCCTGATCCGGCGAAACAGTTGAAATCGAACCACCAAGTGGCCAGTCAGGATAACTCAGAAAAATGGTATTATTTCCCATTAAATCAAAACTTGCATTAAATCCACTACCCCAGTGGTTGTATTTCACGTCAACTTTAGTTACATTGGCATAAACCGGTCTGTCGAAATGTAGCAATGGGTCGTTGGGTTTTCCCAGATTGTCATCATCTACAATGGAATTATACCTGAAATACCAAGGGAAGCTGAATTCTGAAGCATAAACTTCACAGGCAGTGTTATCTCTTATCTGTTGTGTTTGTTCGAGTATTTGTGCTTCCGGGTTGCCATGTAACGCAAAATTGCAACTGTTCATAAACCTGACCCCATAGAAGTTGCTAAATATATTGTTCTTATATATGGAGCCAATACTATTATACGCAATGATTGCATTCATAGAACAAGAACTGATTGTATTGCTTTCTATCTTCTGATAACCCTCAGGACCTGAACCGGAAGCAAATAAATCAATACCATTGTAAAAACCCTGTATAGTATTACCGGAAATGAAGTACTTACCGTAATTGATTAATTTGATGCCGGTAGCATTTGGCAATGTGTTTACAATACTGCAACTGGTAACCTTTGCTTCAAAGTTTTGGTTCTTTGATTTGTTCTCTAAATACAAACTGGTATTGGAAAAGGTGTTGTGAGCAAAATTCAGTTCCCCAACATAAGAGTAAAAAGACTTGCAATTGACAAAGGATGAAGTACTGATGGCAAGCGAAGCAACCTGGCTATGAACTTTACATTGCTGAAAGGTGGCATTTTGAATTGCGATTGTTGCATTACTGTTATTAAGAAATACTTCAAGTGAAGCATCTCCTTCAGCAACAAACTGGACGTCAGGTGAAATAATTATGTCACCATCTACAATAATTTTGCAATTTCCTCGCCTGGCAATGATTTTTGAATTTGAATTAAGTTGAAGGGTTGCACCCGGTTTAATATGTATCTCGCTGTTATACATGTCAATCCTGATGTTAGGTTCTACTATTAAGATATCGCCATTGTTTATTGTTGTGGTAAACCGTGAAACCCTATTACTAACAAGGTCTAAAATATGTGGTACAATATCATCGTGATGAGGGAGCAAATGGTATTCAATTGACAGTGTAGTATTTGTGTTATTAGCGATCGGCACATTGGCCTGGGTGCTGTAAAGCTCAAAATCTTCTCCCCACCGTTTATCTGTGAGCGAGAAGTAATTGATAGTGCCAGAGGAATTACTCAAATTATCAATTTCGTGTACCCTGAAAAACACTTTGCCAAATTGGGCGTTTTCATAAAAGTAGCCATAATTTAAACCTAATTCTAACGGGCCATCATAAACCCCTCTCATTTTTAAAGGTCCACCCTGGGAATTGAAAGAATTATAACTTGTAGTAGCTGCAGGATCATTGCTATTAGCTGCAGCAGCATATCCAACTTTAAAGTTCAATTCATTTCTTTCCGGATGCCCAACTAATGCTTTTACTGTAATTTCCGGTGCAGGTATTCCTTCGTTCGGGAATACTTCACAGGTATAAGCAGATGGGGCAAGAAGGCCTGGACACCCTGGATAAAATAGTTTATATGGAATAAATGAGAACCCCAGGTTTCCATATGTCCAATCCAAACCCCAGCTATTTGCAATCTTAAAAGCGCCCTTTTCGAAATCACGGATATTAAAAAACCCGTCTCCGTTTACATCTCGATCATTGGTGTATTGTTCGTCACCATTAATGTCTTGTATTAATATCTCATCATTGTAGCCAACAATTGTTAGCGCATGGCCGGATCCAATTGTGCCAAAAGAAGAAATATAGCGTTCACCTGCATGTGGGGAGCCTGCTGGTATAATTGAATAAGGAACCCACCCGGCAGTATTTACACCAATAACAGCCAGTCCACCGGTTGTTTCATCATTGCCATGGTCAGCAATCCAGTGCTTAAGGTAATCTAAGCCGGTTGGCGCAATTGAAAAATTCATTGTTAAAATATTCGAAATTGTGTTATTCATGCCTTGTTCATATTTATTGTATCCGGTCATCCAATACTTATAGTTTTTACTTGCAATATATAAAGCAGGATCATCATATATATCCAACGAAGGGCACCCATTCTGTTTTATAATATCGAAGCCACTTTTGGAATATGTATTAGTGTTGCTGTCACCTTCATTTAAAAAGTTATAGGTATAAAGAGGGTGATAAAGATTGGTTAAATCATTAATTCCATCTCCGGCTGCTTTGTTTCGTTTTCTATTTATTTCGTATGTATATGTGTAAAATATTTCGGCAACATGCACGCAACATGCATTATACACCTGATCGAAAATATAAGGGAACCAGATATTTTGATCATTATACACAGAGGAAGGCAGTTCTGATGCCAGAGATGCTGCAGAAGGGATAAATTCTATAGCATCATTCCAAGCCTCCGGTGGAGGCGTAACAGCATCACCACTCAACCAGGGCTTACCATCTGGATCAGGGTTCATGTTAATAATTTGTGCCTGAGCATTCAACGTCGTGCATAGGGCTAACAAACTAAGCAATCTTGTGTTTGTTTTCATAAATTAGTTATTTTCTGGTTTATAATCGGTTCAGCCTTTTATAAATTTAGCTGAATAGTCTCGTTCCTTGCAATAAATACTAAAAATATAATAACCCAGAAAAAGAGATGAAACATTTAAATTGAATGAATTCTGAAACACAGACAAACGATCCTTCACGATCTGCCTGCCTGATATATCTGAGATTGTATATTCGTACATGCCATTCGGAATTTTTTCATTAATTCTGCCTTGAAGAATTTCTGATACTGGGGTAGAAAAAATTAATAGACTACCGTTTTTATTAACGGGCAATTTATTAACACCTGTAACTGTTGAATTAATCGAGCGAAACAGATAATTTGAGCCAACATCAGTTAAAGCATATATATAATCGTTACTATCTTTCTCTAATTTACCCATTTCTCCAATAGGTAATCCTCCGCTTAGAAATTCAAATGTTTGACCATTATCAGTAGATCTAATTATTCCATTGGGTCCCCCTATACCAGCAAAAATATCACCAGCTGAATTCAGGGCCAACCCGTTAATATTTGGCCCGGCAAGGCACTCTACAATCTGGTCAGGATTATCGTGGTATATGGCATAAATTCCGCCGGTTCCATCAAAGCCACCCCTTACCCCAATTATCATGTCACCCTGGGCATTATACTCAAGGTTTTCAACCATACGGTTAAAAAGCCCTAGAAATTCCCAGTCAACGCCACTGTTGGTTGACCTGTATAGGCCACCCATATTGGGCATATAGCACCCTAAACCAATTGAAATATCGCCGTTGGGGGCAATGGCTATATCTGCTACATATTCACTGGTGTGGTTTTCGGTCAGAAAAAGTGTATCCCAACTCACGCCAAGGTTTTGGGTCATTAAAACGATTGCTCCATTGTAAGCACCTGTCCCAACAAGTAGTGAATCCTGCCCATAAAATGCTATTTCCCCGAAACCTGAACTAAAAGGAACCGGAATTGTATCCCAATTTACACCATTATCAAAACTTGCGAGAAAAGGATAGAACCCATCGCCAGTGCCAACAAAAATGTTTCCCATTGGATTTATAGACATAGTAAAAATTTGAAAATTTCCTGTATTAAGAATCATTTCCCATGTTAACCCTTCATCATAAGAACGAAATACACCATTTTCCTGATAACCAGTTACAGTGCCTGCAAAAATTTCTCCGGCAGAGTTTATTTTTATAGTGCTTATGTTCTGATTATCCGGGAATGGTAATATCTCCCAGAAATCCTGAGCAAAAACAGAATTATTTAAATAGAGAAACTGAAATAAGATAAGAATGTAAAGTTTTTTCATGACAGACACAATTTCGTAGCTAATGTATAACCATAATCGGAGAAAATCAATAAAAAGATGAATTATTGAATGATAATATTTTCCGGAATAATTGCTTTGGACATTCTTTGCAATTTTAATCAGCCGTTGTAAACAATGGGACTTCTGTTTTTTCATTAATATATAAGTACCATGTGGATAAGGATCAACAATAGAGTAAACTTATGAGGAAAACAAGATTATATAATTCAGCTTAACTGACATTTTCATTCATAATTTCCATGGTCTTAAATGAAATTTCCAATCAGAAATAATAACCCATTTGAATGGGGGCGCGAAAACTGCCTGTACTCTCCACTTTCTACCCCGCTATGCCGTCCTTCCAACGAAGGAGGAATCTATTCAAAGGTTGTCACCTATATCTGATTGATTTCTCAATCCCGCATGTGCAGGACTCTAAATAACGAACCCTTTTGACCATGAGAATAACAAATAGCCACCTTGCTTCAGTAAAACGACTAAGTTAAACCATCTCTAAAATATGTTCGGAAGGAATATATGATCTGATTTTTTCTTATTGCCTTTGAGAAATAAAACCGGGACTATCTCTTTATCCCGGCTGAATGGGAGTTTCTTTCCCTTTTCGGTGAGTATCTTAAGCAGATGCCCGGTATTTTCATTTTCAGTCCATTTGCATTCACCCACCAATAAGCTTTTCCCATCAGTGGATTTAGCAACAACATCAATTTCCAACTGTTCTTCCCTTGAAATATTGCCCCACCATCGTGCGGACAACCCATATCGCTTACCCATGATAACTTGTCCACTTACTGCTTTGCGACACATGTTTTCCCAATGCCATGAAACATAGCCGTTGAACCGTTTGAGTATTTCTTCCATAACGGCATCAGTCCTTCCCAATTCAATCAGTGACCGGTTTGGAACTATAAAGCGGAAATAAAAACCGATAAACGGGTCAGCTATCTTATAAATGCCTTTTTTGCTGTTTCGTGGATCTTCGCCGAAGGGAATCTGACGCTCAAGATATCCCAGAGAAATTAATTTTTCCAAAGGCCCCGAGAGGCTTGTTGCAGGTTTATTGGCTCTGGTTGCAATCTCTGAAAGCCTGTTTGCTCCATTTCCGATAAGAGAGAGCAGTGTTGAAGCCTGAACTGTATCCCTCATATCATCCAGAAAAAGCCTGAAGGGCTCTTCATAAAGTGTCCCCTGTGGGTTTGCCAGATTATAAGCAATTGCTTCATGAAATGAATCACTTTGCAAACGTATTTCCCAATACCTGGGAACACCTCCCCAAACTGCATATTCTTCCACCGCTTGCTTTGCTGAACACTCCAGCACTTCCTGAAGGAATCTGACGGCAATTGGTAAAAGCTTTATTATATGACTGGCACGACCATAAAGTGGTGATGAAGAGTTAAGTATAAAACCCTGCATCAACTGCTGGGAAGAACCACAGATTATAATGTTATACCTGAGTTTGCCGGTATCCACCAGCTTTTGAAGCAATGCAGGAAGCTCAGGAGAACTTTTTACCAGGTAAGGAAATTCATCCAGGCATAATGTAAAGCGCTCATCTGTTCGAAAACTGACCGCTTCAAACAGAGCATTCCAGTCAGGATAAATCAACCGGTTGAACCCTTCAAGTTTCATTCCGATCTCTTTTGCAAGCAGGGTAATCTGATGTGAAGCTTCAGTCTGATCCGCCATATAATAAATATCGGCACCGGTTAGTGCATTCTTTATAAGGGTGGATTTTCCAAGCCTGCGGCGACCATACACCACTATAAATGAAGGTTTTTCACTCATTAAGGCAGATTGGAGCCTTTTCATTTCCTCAATTCTGTCAACGAATTTCATAATGCAATAGTTATGTAGTACAAAAATAATGTTTCTACTACATAAATCAAAATAAAGTTCAAAAAAATATTGTAAAGTAGCCGTAATTATGCGAATTATTTGGGGAAAAGGTATACACTGTAAGGGGAGTGTGACTTTAGCGAAATAGGAATTTCTAATTTCTAATTTCTAACCTGCCCGACTGACCAACGCGATTTTAATTGAGAAGCAATCATTAGTCGGTCAGGCGGGTGTCTAATCCCGGTAGGTATCTGGTGAAATGTCAAATAACTAAATATATAAAAAATCATCCTTGAAATAAAGTAACTTCTTGATATGGAATCAACTCCCTCTCCTTTAGGAGAGGGTTGGGGTGAGGTAATTAGCAATCATTGGCGATTAGGCGTGTGCCCAATCCCGTTAGCTATTGGGACAAATGTCAAATAACTAAATGTATGAAAAAGTATTCTTTGAACATTGTAACTCCTTGATATGGAGATAACTTCATCTCCTTTGGTGCCTGAGCGGAGTCGAAGGCTGGAGAGGGCTGGGGTGAGGTCATAAGCAGATTATTTGGTAAGAGGGTTTACTTTGAGGGAGTGTGACTTTGATTAAATAAAGAAATTCCGGAGTTCTTATGGCAAAGATAAATGCACTGAATACGGAGATCACTATCATAAATTTTAATGAGAGTGATTATATTTCATTGACTGATATGGCAAATGCAAAAGCAAGCGAAAGTCGTGCAACAGATATTATAAAAAACTGGCTCAGGACCAAATATACACTGGAATTTCTGGGAACCTGGGAACAAATTAATAACCCGGGTTTTAAAGTGGTCAAATTTGACCACTTTAAATCTCAATCTGGTTTACCAGGTTTTGAACAAGTCTGTCCGGATTCTGTTTTATTTGTCGCTATTTGACAGTTTCTTAGTATATTGCTATGTCAAAACCAACGTATATTAAAAAATAAAATTCCCAGTCACTTATGAACTATCCAAAAAAAGTCACCATTGGCGACATTACCGTTCGAGATGGGTTTCAGCACGAAGAAAAATTCATTCCTACCGAAGCCAAGCTTTGGGTGGCCGAACAACTGATTTTATCGGGCTTCAAGCACATTGAAGTCACGAATTTCGGTAATCCGACAGGGATGCCTCAGTTCAAAGACGCCGATGAGTTGATGAAACGCCTGCGGAAAAGCAAGGTAGTTGCCGATCTTATCAGCGGTGTCAGCCTCACCAACATTACCATACGCGAAAAGGCCATTGAGCGTGCCATTGAAGCACGAAAGGAAGGTTGGGGGCCAGACCGTATTCTGCTCATGGTCTCTACCAGCGAATCGCACCACCGCAAAAACTCGGGGCTTTCACTCGATGATTACTGGAAAATGGCTGAAAAATATATTCCTCTTGCACAGGCTGCAGGATTAAAAGTCAATGGTACTGTGAGTACCATCTGGGGTTGCCCGATAGAAGGGCCTACCAAAATGGAAAAAGCCATTGATTTCACCAAACGCTGGCTCGATATCGGTGCCAACGATGTAGAACACGCCGACCACGATGGCTCTGCCTCACCCGACAGGGTTTACCGATATTACTCCATGCTGCTTGACAACATTCCACGACCTGAAAAACACATTGTTCATTTCCACACTACCCGTGGCTGGGGCATGGCCAATGTGCTGGCTGCATTGCAGGCCGGAATGACCAATTATGAATCAACCTTAGGTGGTATCGGAGGCCAGCCGGCTAATTTTGTGGATGGGGTTCCTGTGGCTGGTACCGGTGCATATTACTACAAGGACGCCGGCATCACCGGGCTGGTATCAACCGAAGATATGGTGGTGATGATGGACGAAATGGGCATTGAAACCAACCTCGACATCGACCGCATCCTGGAAACCGGGAATATGGTTGAACGCATCGTTGGCCACAGATTACGCTCTGAATCCATTAAAAACGGGCGGATTCCAAAGTCGTTAAGTGGAAGGGGCTAGTATCAAGTCTAAAGTAAAAAGTAAAGATACGATTAGGTGTTGGAACTTTCATTTCATTTGAGACGATTTTTTACAATTGACTTGAAACAGCTCTGATGGAATAAACTGCTATAGTGGTTGAAAATCAGATCTGTTTTGATCGTATCTTTGCAAAAAAGAAACAGGAAATGACAGCAGTTGAACTTAAAAAGGTATTGATACATAAAATTACTGAAATAAATGATGTCTCATTTCTCGAGGCCATTATGACTATTCTTGATTCAAAGACCGGATCCAGAACAATAATCCTGTCCCCGGAACAACAACAGGAAATCATTGATTCGAAAAAGGAGGTTGAAAATGGCCAATATTTTGACCATGATAGCCTTAACAAAGAAGTTTCGGAATGGCTAAACGCAAAATAATCTGGTCGCACAAAGCCAGGATAAAGTTATTCGATATTCTTTTATACTTATTCTGCAAGAAACCAGAACAAAACTTACTCAAGGAAACTTTACCTGAAAATAAACCGTGAAATCAAGTTATTGGTCAAACAACCTGAAATAGGTATTCTGACCAGTGATGAGTCCATTCAGGGGTTAATCGTTGATGATTATATCATCTTTTACGAATCTCAACCTGAAAGAATTATTATTCATACGATTTGGGATTGCAGGCAGAACCCGGACGACCTTAGAGTCAAATAGAATTATTTCTTTAACTGAAAAACCAACCAACAAAAAAACAAAAGCCGGAATCGCTGAACAGCAATTCCGGCTTTATTCCGTTTTCCTGGATCAGAAAGGAAGATCGTCTTCTTCCTTCGGTAAAGCCGGTGGTGGCGGCGTACTGCTTGTTTCGGCAGGAGCCGTGTTATAGGTTGATTGCTCGGAATTGGAGCGGTTTCCCAACATATTTAATGTTTCTCCTTCTATTTCAGTAATGTACCGTTTTTGGCCATCTTTTTCGTATGAACGGCTGCGAATGCGCCCTTCGATGTAAACCTGCGAACCTTTTTTCAGGTATTTCTCTGCCACTTCGGCCAAACCACGCCACAAAATAATATTGTGCCATTCAGTCTGTTCAATTTCCACCCCTTCGCGGTTGCGGTAAGTTTCACTGGTCGCCAATGAAAAGGCTGCTTTCTTTACTCCCTTGTCAAAATTCTGAATTTCAGGGTCTTTCCCCAGGTTACCGATCAGAATTACCTTGTTAACACCTCTTGCCATGTTTTTTCGCTTTTAAATGTTTAAAACATTACAAATATACGCTCATTCATAGAAAAAAACAAGAATGTGGATTCTAACATCAAATCCGCGATGCTGTTTTATCCGGTGATATCCGCTTTTGTAAAAAAATCTCGGTAAGCCTTGAAACCGGAAGCCCTGACTCCAACGGCTTATCAACAATCCATTCCATATTATCAGAAAAGACCAGCGTAACTGGGTGCTCATTAACGACAAAGAATCTGGCATGAATAACCTGATGGGTCAGAATATGCTTAATGTCAAAGGATTCGTGGATCGTGGCCGGCCCATAGCCGGATATATTGCGCCAAAAATCTGTTTTTGTGATCTCCTGAATGGATAACAATGTTGTGGATTCATGCAGTGGAAGCTCCCACAGGTTCTGCCAGATGTCCTTTCCGGAACGTTTGTACAAAATCACGCCTTTGCTGGGAATGGAAATACACAGATAGTTAAAATACCTGTTCCGGCGGATCAACTCCTTCTTTTTGAAAGGTAGTTTATCAACCAGGTTATTGTTATAAGCGAAGCATTGCTGTTTAAAAATACATTCACTGCAATATGGGTTAGCCGGCTTGCAAAAAGTCGCACCAAATTCCATGACTGCCTGATTAAAATCACCCGGATTGTCATGAGGAATCAATTCATGGGCTTTGGCATAAACCAGTTTTTGAGATTGCGACGACCCGGCAGGCTCCTGAAAACCAAAAAGCCTTGAAAACACCCTGACAACATTCCCATCCACAACCGGATATGGTTCATTGCCACATATTGAAGAAATGGCAGCAGCGGTGTAGATACCTATCCCTTTAAGGCTTAACAAAGTGGCGTGGTCTGATGGAAAGTTGCCTTCAAATAGCGCGGCCACTTGTTTTGCAGTTAAGTGCATATTCCGGGCACGGCTGTAATAACCCAATCCTTTCCACACCGAAAGTACCTCTTCTTCAGTCGCATTGTCCAGTGAAATTACATCGGGGAACCGTTCCAGGAAACGGATGTAATAATCATGTCCCTGATCTACACGGGTTTGCTGAAGTATTATCTCTGAAACCCATATTCTATAAGGGTCCCGGGATTTCCGCCAGGGAAGGTCGCGTTTATTCGAATCGTACCATTCTATGATCTGTTTGCTGAAGTTTATCATATAGTTTTCCGAAAATCACTTAAAGAGAGGCAATTGGGTGCAAAAAAAACAGATAATTTTCATATTGTCGCAAAAAACTTTATATTTGCACCCCGTTAAAAAATTTATTTTCAAATCATTAAAACAACTAATCAACATGACAAAAGCAGAAATTGTAGCTGAAATTGCTAGTAAGACCAATATTGAGAAGGTTGCTGTACAGCAGACTGTTGAGGCTTTTATGGACGCAGTAAAAAGCTCTCTTGCCAACGGCGAAAATGTTTACCTCAGAGGATTTGGCAGTTTCACTACAAAGAAAAGGGCTGAAAAAACCGGTCGTAATATCTCGAAGAATACCACCATCATCATTCCGGCACATTACATTCCCGCTTTCAAACCTGCCAAGACCTTTGTATTCGACGTAAAGAACAAGGTTAAATAAGCAGTTGTTCATTTTAAAAATTATTTATCATGCCAAGCGGAAAGAAAAGAAAAAGACATAAAATGGCAACGCACAAACGGAAAAAACGTTTGCGCAAGAACAGGCATAAAAAGAAATAATATTTCTTAGCCCAAAGGAGTTCCATCATGTGTTCTTTGCGGAAGTAATTCTGTATCGACACATGATGGAAGCAATCCTTGCATTAACATTAACGGCACTTCTGGTAAACCCTTACCGGTTGATTGTCGTTTTTGTGTCGCTGTTAATTACTACATTTAAAAGTCTGGGTTTTGAATAAGGAACTGGTTATCGACGCCGGTCTTTCGGAGGTGAATATAGCGCTGCTTGAAGACAAAGACCTCGTTGAACTTAACAAAGAGAAGAGTAACAATAATTTTGCGGTTGGCGATATCTATTTAGGTAGGGTTAAGAAAATTATGCCCGGGCTGAATGCTGCCTTTGTCGATGTCGGTTACGAAAAAGATGCCTTTTTGCATTATCTCGATCTGGGCCCCCAGGTCAATTCCCTGAACAAACTGCTGAAACTTACGCTCACCGGAAAACCCGAAATACCAACAATCGGTGATCTTGTGCTTGAACCGGATATTGAAAAAACCGGCAAAATAACTTCGGTACTGACTTCAAACCAACAGGTCCTTATTCAAATTGCCAAGGAGCCTATTTCTACGAAAGGCCCCAGGGTTTCTTCAGAAATATCTTTTGCCGGCCGTTACCTGGTGTTGGTTCCGTTCTCTTCCAGGGTTTCGGTTTCACAGAAGATCAAGAGCGTTGATGAACGTAACAGGCTAAAGCGGCTTATTACCAGTATCAAACCAAAAAACTTCGGTGTAATCATCCGGACAGTTGCTGAAAATAAAAAAGTGGCTGACCTTGATGCTGATATGCGCAGTCTCACTGCTAAATGGGATATCTGTGTTGCCAAACTGGCCGGGGCTCAGCCACCTCAGAGAATACTGAGCGAAATTGACCGTACAACAGCCATTCTGCGCGATCTGCTCAACGAATCATTCAACAATATCCATGTAAATGATCCGGGAATATTCGAGGAAATAAAAACCTACATCAATACCATTGCTCCTGACAAAGTTGACATTGTTAAACTCTACAAGGGCAAGGTTCCCATTTTTGAGCACTTTGGAATTGATAAACAGATAAAGAATTCGTTTGGCAAAATTGTCACCATCAAAAGCGGGGTTTATCTGATTATTGAGCACACCGAAGCCCTTCATGTAATTGATGTGAACAGCGGACACCGGGTGAATTCCGAAATTTCGCAGGAAATGAATGCCCTGGCGGTTAACCTTGAAGCGGCTACTGAGATTGCCCGGCAATTGAGGATGCGCGATATGGGTGGAATTATTGTGATTGATTTCATTGATATGCACGAAGGGCTTAACAGGCGGAAACTCTTCCAGAAGCTTAAAGATGAGATGGGCAGGGATCATGCCAAACATACCATACTCCCTCCGAGCAAATTTGGCCTTATTCAGATTACCCGTCAGCGTGTGCGCCCTGAAATGAATGTTCAGATTCTTGAAAAATGCCCATCCTGCGGTGGCACCGGTGAAATCAAACCAAGCATCATTGTCATCGACCAGATTGAGAACAACATTCGCTACCTAATTAAGGATCAAAACGAACCTTACATCCAGATCGCTTTACACCCTTACATTTACGCCTATCTTATACATGGGTTGCCGTCAATCCGGATGAAATGGTATTTTACCTTTAAGCACTGGATCAGATTGAAACCCATGCCATCGTACCATCTGCTTGAATATCATTTCTATAATAAAGCCGGAGATGAAATAAAGATGTAACCTGAGTTGAGCGATTTGAGCAAAGAGAAAAAGCGCTTTACTTAGGTAAACCCCGATTTGGAAATTGTTGCAATTCACCACAGCCATGGAACTGTTTTACTTTGAATTGCTTATAAATTCCTGATCATTTGAGCTATTTTCCTTTTCAAATCGCTCAATTTGGGTGTAAGTCAAACATCGCCAATCCCATTTCCCCGGTTTCTATTGTTTAAAGTTTTAATTTTGTACTGCGGGCGGGCATTTAAGTCAGTTCCGGAATCTCTTCTTTTTATGGATACAGTTGTAAGTGGAATCAGGCCAACCGGTAATCTGCACCTCGGTAATTACTTTGGCGCTTTGCGTAATTTTATTAAAATGCAGGATGAAAATCATTGCTACTTTTTTATTGCCGACTACCATTCACTAACCACACACCCCACACCCGCCGACCTTCATGGCAATGTTAAAAGTGTGCTGGTTGACTACCTGGCAGCCGGACTCGATCCTGAAAAAGCGACCCTTTACCTCCAGAGCGACCTTCCGGAAACTGCCGAACTTTACCTTTTTCTCAACATGAATGCTTACCTGGGAGAGCTTGAACGGGTTACCTCTTTTAAAGACAAAGCCCGCTCGCAACCCGATAACATCAATGCCGGCCTACTGACCTACCCTACTCTGATGGCCGCTGATATCATTATCCATAAAGCCCATAAAGTACCCGTAGGAAAAGACCAGGAGCAACACCTTGAGATGACGAGGACCTTTGCCAACCGGTTTAACCGCTTATACAATGTCGATTTTTTCCCGGAACCCGTCGCTTATAATTTTGGTGAACAGTTGATTAAAATTCCCGGACTCGATGGCAGCACCAAAATGGGCAAATCTGAGGGTGAAGGCAATGCCATCTTCCTGAACGACGAGCCGGAAGCCATCCGAAAAAAAATTATGAAAGCCGTTACCGACAGCGGCCCGACTGAACCGAACCAACCAAAACCTCAGGCCATTGAAAATATTTTCGGCCTCATGAAGGCTCTTTCGAAACCTGAGACACTGGCCTTTTTCGAGGAAGAATACAACAACTGCCGGATTCGTTATGGCGATATGAAAAAGCAACTTGCAATGGATGCAATTGCTTTCACCGAACCTTTCCGTGATAAAATCCACGAACTAAGGGCCAACGATCAGTATCTTCGTAAGGTCGCCAATCTCGGAAAAGAAAAAGCACATGAAAGCGCCGCAAAAACAATTCGTGAAGTCAGAGATATAATTGGATTTAAACAATTCTGATATCTTCTCTCTCAGAATGCCGATCCATTATCCTGCAATCTGTCTGAATCACAGGAAATTGGTTCTACCATTTATTACAATTGGGGTTAATGTGCAGAAACCACTTTCCCGTTTTCAATCTT
>JBBQIQ010000022.1:0-33111 GCA_038325075.1 Bacteroidales bacterium
ACAACAACAGATGCCTGGTATTCAGTTTATTAGAATAAAAAATTCAACTACTTCATCTGGATATAGTATCACAAAAATAGGTTATTTTATCATAACAATCATTTTAATTTCAAAATGTTAACTCTTTTTTTAAAGCACATTCCAAAAGGAAAAGTTACTGATTAAAAGGGACTATACAGCACCCTCTTACATGCAGATAATATCTGCATCATCTAATTGAAAATGTATTATTTAGACGCCTTTAAATGGTATAGGCTAAGGCTAAGGCTAAGGTTAAGCACCTCCTAAGTTTAATTCCACACCTTTATATAATATCAACCTTAACCCTGTCTGACTGGCTAAACAGATCATTCTTGAGAAACCCAATTGTCAGGCAGGCTCAACCTTAACTTTAACCTTAACCTCAAAGCTTCGTCTGCGCTCAGCTCATCGCCTTAACCTTAACCCTGGTCACTTAAGAGTATTTCCAAGGATTTTACAACCACCATAACTTCGACCTTTTATACAATGCAATATAAACTTTCTTTGTCAGGAGTTTGAAATTTTTGATCTTTGCCTGTACGTTCACACAAAATCGGGTGGACTTGCGCTTCAGGTTCAGAATTATCAATCCATTGACAACACATTCCAGGTAATCATAACGAATGAAAACACAATTAAATCTTCTGATCCTTATCAGTATAGTATGCCGGATAATTTGTGTACCGGCATTTGCCCAAACAATTGAAATCCAGGGAGATCAGACAGGCATTTTAGATGCCGATACTGTCATGCTTGTGGGCATGGTTGCCGTTCCGGTTAATGAAAATCTGACATTTTTACCGGGAACCAGGGTGATTGCTACAGGATTTTATGGGTTTGATGTTTATGGCAGTATTTCAGCTCAGGGGATGGAAGGAGCCCCAATTATCTTCTCAGTTTCTGATACTTCAGGTTTCTATAACCCTGAAAATGGCCGAGGAGGATGGAAAGGTTTCCGTTTTACAAATACTAATTCCTTATCGGATTCATCACTATTCAGTTATTGTAGATTCGAATATGGCAAGGCTTACGATGACTCACTGGAAAAAATGGGGGGAGTTTTCAATATCAGGGGTTTCAACAGAATCAGAATCTCTGATTGCGAATTTAATAACAACCGGGCATATTACTGGGGCGGTGCCCTATTTGCAGAATCAAGCAATTTAATGATTCGGAATTGCAATTTCACCGGCAACTTATGCGGTTCTCCGGGGCCACCTTACGGCTATGGCGGGGCTGTCTGCATCAGATATTCTGTTGTGGATATTCTTGGTTGCTCGTTCACAGCAAACAGTTCAACAGGAATCGGAGGAGCTGTGTCTTTTGAATATTCAGATATCCTGCTACAATCAAATGTATTTCGGGATAATTCAAGCGCTTTGGGCGGAGCATTGGGTTATCTCAGGTCAACTCCTGCAAGGCCGGTCAGCAACAACCTGTTTACCGGCAATACTTCATTGTTTTTTGGCGGGGCAATTTCCTGTAACAGGGCAAATCCCCACTTCATTAACAACACAATTACTGCAAATTCATCTGTTTCCTACGGTGGTGGATTTTATTGCAACGACAGTGCTGTGCCGGTTTTGGTCAATAATATCATTTACGGCAACTTTGCACCTTCAGGGGAGCAGGTGTATATCTGGGACGTTTATTCTGCACCTGAATTTTACTACTGTAATGTTCAGGGCGGACCGGCAGCATTCGGTGGAACAGGGGGGAGCGGGTTCAGTTCGCCCTATCTCAATAACATTGACACATTGCCTGGCTTTAGCGGGCTTCAACCCCACCCCTGGTCGCTGGCTTTTGATTCTCCATGCATGAATGCAGGGAATCCGGATTCCGCCGGCCTGATGTTGCCGGATTACGACCTTGCCGGTAATCCCAGACTAATCGGTAACCGGATTGATATCGGATCTTACGAAAACCCCTCGGGAGTTAGCGTAGCGACCTGCCCTGGGCCTGAATTTACATTAAACTGCTATCCAAATCCTTTTCGGGAACAAACTACATTTAATTTTCGTGACAACCTGAATGATCACATCAACATCCGGATTACAGATATATCGGGAAAGGAAGTTCTGCATCTCCGTGGGATTGAAACAGGTTATTATGTCTGGCACAATAGCAATCCAGGAGTTTATCTTGTGGTTGTGAATGTTGGCAACAGCAGAACTATGACCAGGGTAATCTGTACCGATTAGACCCGGATTGCTTTGATAAGAAACCTGTGCCTGCTCCGAAAAGTCAATAAAAAAGAATAGACACCAGGTCTCCATCCCAATAGCTATCGGGACACCAATTTACGCATAATATTGTATATCAACATATTAAAATTAGTGTCCCGGACGTACGGGATTGGGACGGTGTCAAATAAGTAGTTTTCGGAGTGGACTCAAACTTTAAATCTCAAGGTTAAAAAAGCACTTTAAACATCGATACATGAATAATCCCGGAGAATATTACACAGGAAGTCTTTCATCAGACATTTTTTTTCAGACAATTGAATTTATTAACCTTTAATTATTAATACATTGATATGTAAATATTTAAAGGCATACTGATATTAAATTGTTATTAATTGTCGAATCTTAATAATAATTTTTCAAATTAAGCTTTTCAATGATAAATATTTTTTAATTTTACCTCTTGAACACTAAAACCTTATTATGTCAGGAACTGATTTTCTCTTCAAAGTGCGTAAAAGTGAGGAACCTGTAAAAAACAATCTCCGCAGAAGAATTGCCTTAAAACAGACCATCGTCAAAGAACTTTATCTTCATGGCGAGTTATCAATTTTCAAGTTGAGTCAAACAATTAAAATGAGTACGCCCACCATTACGCGGGCAGTTGAAGAATTGGTTGAGGATGAACTGATCAGGGAAGTCGGTATAGGGGAATCAACCGGGGGCCGTCGTCCCAGCTTGTTTGGGATCAATCCTTCATCAAGATATGTTTTAGGAGTTGATCTCGAGCGGTCTTTCGTAAGGATGGGAATCTTTGACTTCGCCAATCAGCCGGTCTCTGAAATACATGAACTAAATGAAGGGCTTGATACACACCCTGATATTCTTCAGTTTATTGCTGAAAAAGTGAGTGAATTGATGGAAGCTTATGGCATCGATGAAAACAAAATGCTGGGTATTGGCATTTCTCTACCCGGACTTATTGACATAAAAACCGGGCTTTCTTATACTTATCTGAACAGTGGCAGACCGGTTGCTGAAATATTAAGCGAAAAAACAAAGCTTCCTGTTTTCATTGAACATGATACACGGGCCATGGCCTGGGGCGAACAGGCATTCGGTCTTGCACGGGGCTATCAGAACGTATTATGTCTGAATGCAGGCAGTGGAATCGGCCTTAGCATGATTTTAAATGGCAAAATCTATCTTGGTCATTCCGGTTATTCGGGAGAATTCGGACATATTCAGATAGAACCAAACGGACAACTTTGCCATTGCGGCAAAATCGGATGTATTGAAACGCTCGCATCCGGCAAATCAATGGTTACAAAAGCCCGGAATGAAATGGCCAATGGCGCTGTTACCCAACTGAATACCATGACTGAGGGCGATCTTTCCAGGCTTAATATCAAAATTATTCTGGCGGCTGCCCGCAAAGGCGACCAGTTTGCCATTGATCTGCTTGCCAAAGCCGGTGAAGCGCTGGGTAAGGGACTGGCAGTATTAATCCACCTGTTCAATCCTGAACTCATCATTATTGGTGGCGAAATGTCGAGGGCAGCCGATTATATGATTTCGCCCATTGAAAGCAACCTCAATGTTTATACCATTTCCCGTATCCGGAGAGATGCCCGGATTGTTGCCTCCAACCTGGGTGATAACGCCAGACTCATGGGCACAGTTGCACTGGTAATGAACCGTATTTTCGCATGACCCAAATTCAATCTGATAATATCATTTTATCACTGATCCGGTTGCAAATTGGTTAGCCGGACAGATCATTGAGTTCAACAACTATTCATCAGGATTTAATAGCCCCAAACATGCAGGAACCAACTACCGGAAATTCCAAACAATCTTACATAATCTCTATCAGCATTATCGGTGCGCTGTTTTTTATTTTTGGATTTGTAACCTGGCTAAACGGAATCCTGATACCCTATCTGAAAATAGCCTGCGAATTAACCAATTATCAGGCGCTTTTCGTTGCTTTTGCATTTTACATCTCTTATTTTGTGATGGCGCTTCCATCGGCGTGGGTATTGAAAAAGACCGGGTTTAAAAAGGGCATGATGTTAGGCCTCTGGGTCATGGCAATCGGAACCCTGATCTTTGTCCCGGCAGCAATGTCCAGAATATACGGATTGTTTCTAACCGGGCTCTTTGTAATGGGAACCGGTCTTTCGATTCTGCAAACAGCATCCAACCCTTATGCAACGATACTTGGCCCGCGCGAAAGCGCTGCCAAACGGATCAGCATACTCGGCATCTGCAATAAACTGGCCGGCGCCATTGCCCCGGTTATTCTGGCTTATTATATCTTACATGACGGTGATGCTTTCATTGATAACCTGAAAACCCTGGGAGAAGCTGCCAGATTGGCTGAGCTCGACACCCTTGCCGAAAGAGTTATCAAGCCTTATGTGGTAATGACCATCGTTTTATTCCTGCTGGGTGTCGGAATCAGGTATTCTCCTTTACCTGAAATCGAAGTTGAGAACGAAGAGGAAAGTAAAAACAATGTATTATCAGGCAAAAAAAGCATTTTCGCTTTCCCCCACCTGTTAATGGGCGTAATTGCTTTGTTTTTTTATGTTGGTGCTGAAGTTATTGCCGGCGATACAATTATCCGTTATGGAATTTCAATCGGCATTGAAATCGCAAAAGCCAAAGCGTTTACGTCCTACACCCTGATTTCGATGGTTGTCGGTTATATAATCGGAATCATACTGATTCCAAAATACATTTCCCAGCGAATGGCCCTGCTTTACTCGGGGATTCTTGGGGTAGTTTTCACCATTTGCGCCGTTTATACGTCAGGATTGACTTCTGTGTTTTTTATCGCCATCTTAGGGTTGGCAAATGCTTTGGTATGGCCTGCCATTTGGCCTTTGGCTATCCATAACCTGGGTAGCTTTATCAAAACAGGATCGGCCCTGCTGATCATGGCGATTGCCGGGGGGGCGTTGCTTCCACTGGTATGGGGAAAACTGGCTGACTCATGGGGCTCTCAGCAAGCCTACTGGATTCTCATCCCAAGCTATCTGATCATTATCTACTATGCGGGGTGGGGTTATAAACTGAAAACTGAAAAATAAAAACTAACAATATGAAACCAACACTAATGATACTTGCAGCCGGAATGGGCAGTCGTTATGGCGGGCTGAAACAGGTTGATCCAATTGGCCCTTCGGGAGAAACCATTCTCGATTACTCTGTCTATGACGCAATTCGTGCAGGATTTGGAAAGGTAGTCTTCATCATCCGCAAGGATATTGAAAAGGACTTCAGGGAGATTTTCATTAACCGCTTTCAGAAACACATTGATATTGAATGGGTTTTCCAGGAAACAGACATACTCCCTGATGGATTCACAGCACCGGAAGGCAGGGTTAAACCATGGGGAACAGGCCATGCTGTGCTGATGGCCAAAGACAAAATTAAAGAGCCCTTTGCTGTTATCAATGCCGATGATTTTTACGGATTTGACGCCTTTAAAACAATCTGCAATTTTTTTGCTGATCAACAGGCTTCAGGTTCAGAAGACTACGCAATGGTTGCTTATGAGTTGCAGAATACCCTTTCTGATTTCGGTTCGGTTTCGCGCGGCCAATGTGCCACCGACGATAAAGGCTGGCTGCAGAGTGTAACCGAAAGAACCCAGATCGAAAGATTGAATGACACCATTGTTTACCGTGAGTCTGACGGGACAGAAATCCCACTGAATAACAACATTCCCGTTTCTATGAATTTCTGGGGATTTACCCCCGGATTTTTCAACCATCTGGAGAAACAGTTTATTGATTTCATAAAAAACAATGAAGGCAATCTGAAGTCAGAGTTTTATATTCCCACGGTTGTTGATAAACTTATAAAAAACAGCCAGGAGCAGGTTAAAGTCCTCAGCAATTCCGGGCAATGGTTCGGGATTACTTACAAAGAAGACAAGCCTTTGGTTATAAGCAAATTAAATGAATTGATCGCGAAAGGCCACTACCCTTCCAATCTCTGGAAAGATTAATCCGCAGCTTTTATGAATTTTGATTCCTCAACGTTTGCTCAAACCTTCAGGGTTCCTGATGGCCGGTATTCGTTTGAGCATCTTGATTATGGCCATATCAACATAACTTTCAGGGTTAAAAGGAATGGTAAGCCGGTGTATATACTTCAGCAGATAAATACCGGTGTTTTTAATAATCCGGATCTGCTGATGGCAAACTACAGACTTGTATCTGAAACTTTGCCTGCTTATCGCTGGCCGGAAACCGTTAGCCTGAAGGTTCCGGAAATTATTCCAACCCGTGAAGGGGAACTTTATTCGATTGATAATCAATCCAGATGCTGGAGACTGATCACTTATATTGATGGGACCGAAATCGCTATGGTTCCCCGGAATGAAAAAACCGCTTACGAAGGGGGGCTTGCTTTTGGGGCTTTCCTGATAGGGGTTTCAGGCATTGATCCGCGTTCATTACATACCATTCTTCCTGATTTTCATTCCTTTGAGAAGCGATACGGGGACTTTATCACTTCCGTGAATTCTGATCCAATCGGCCGGGCTGCTCTGGTTTCTGAAGAGATTGAATTTGTGAAAGCCCGGCAGACTACGATGATGAAAATCCCTGAAATGCTTGCCAGCGGCGCTATTCCTTTAAGGGTAGTTCACAACGACACCAAATTGACGAATGTTATTTTTTCCGGGGAAGGAAAAGCCGTCGGTGTAATTGACCTGGATACGGTGATGCCCGGATCTGCACTGTTCGATTTTGGTGATGCCATCCGGTCCTGCGCGAACCCGGCAAATGAAGATGAACAGGAACTGGCAAAAGTGAAATTTGAAATTGGCTTTTTCGAGGCATTTTCGAGGGGCTATTTTGAATCAACGGATGGGTTGCTATCCAATGTTGAAATAGATCTTTTGCCCGAATCAGCCCTGTTGTTAACCTGTATCATTGGCATTCGGTTTCTGGCCGATTACCTGAACGGCGATGTCTATTACCATACCCAATACCCGGACCATAACCTGGTAAGGGCCCGGTCACAGTTCAGGCTTTTGAGTCAAATGGAATCGCAACTTGTTCAAATGCATGATATTATCAATCAGATTGAGAAAAATCTTCACAGGAATAACTTCAATAAATTCCCCCAATGGCAAAGTCGTTGAAAGCTCAGTACATTTACCTGATGCTTGCATTTTCTGTTTTATCGACATCCGTTTCAGGCCAGAAACCGAAAAACAGCATCATCCCCAAACCAGTGAACTATGAAAGTGGAAAGGGCTTTTTTACCATTACACCTTCAACTCAGATTGTTTTATCTCCATCCTCAAAAGAACTTTCAAAGATCGCAGACCTTCTGAAGGAAAGGCTGAGGTTAAAGCAGATTCAGGAAGAATCAATGAAATCAGGTACTTCCCAAAGCCATAATACCATCACATTAAAATTGTCACAAACAAATGAACCTGGTAACGGGGGTTACAAACTGATTGTTGATAAAAAAAACATCACCATCACAGCTAACAGCGGTAACGGTATTTTTTATGGCATGCAGACCTTATTTCAGCTACTTCCGCCAATCATTGAGAGCAGAAACCCTGCGGATTCATTTGAAAAATGGAAAGTACCGGTATGTAAAATCATTGATTATCCGAGATTTGAGTACCGTGGAATGCACCTGGATGTATGCAGGCATTTTTTTCCGGTTGAATTTATCAAAAAATACATCGACCTGATGTCTGTGTACAAGGTTAATAACTTTCACTGGCATCTCACTGAGGATCAGGGCTGGCGGCTTGAAATAAAAAAATACCCCTTGCTGACTGAAATAGGTTCTGTACGTGCAAGCACTCCGATAGGCAGAAATAGTCGCGATGACAACAAACCTTACGGAGGTTTTTACACACAGGAAGAAGCCAGGGAAATCGTTGAGTATGCATCAAGACGTTACGTAAATATCATTCCTGAAATTGAAATGCCCGGCCATGCCCTGGCTGCACTTGCCTCCTATCCAAACCTTTCGTGTACAGGTGGCCCGTTCGAAGTCCGGACAAAATGGGGCGTTACCGACGATATTTTCTGTGCAGGTAATGAGGAGGTTTTTACATTCCTCGAAGATGTTTTAACCGAGGTAATCAGCATCTTCCCATCAAAATACATCCATATCGGTGGCGATGAAGCACCCAAAACCCGTTGGGAGGCTTGTCCGCTCTGCCAGAAACGTATTCAGGATGAAGGCCTGAAAGATGACCATGAACTCCAGAGCTATTTTATCACGAGAATCGGAAAATTCCTGAACAAAAACGGTCGGCAGATCATTGGCTGGGACGAAATTCTCGAAGGTGGTCTGGCACCCGGAGCAACAATAATGTCGTGGCGTGGAACCGACCCAGGTGTGCAGGCAGCCCGATTGGGCCACCCTGCTATTATGACCCCGGGATCACCCTGCTATTTCGATCATTACCAGGGCAATCCTGCCGGAGAACCATTGGCCTTCGGAGGTTATAATTCACTCAAGAGCGTTTATCTATACGAGCCGGTCCCGGAGGAACTTTCATCGGAAGAAGCAAAATTTATCATCGGGGCACAGGGAAATTTATGGACTGAATACATATCGGAAGCCGGCCAGGCGGAATATATGGCTTATCCCAGGGCAATTGCGCTGGCCGAAGTGAACTGGTCGGAAAAAAAATCGCGTAACTGGGAAGATTTTCTATCCCGGTTTTACCAACACACAGCCCGGCTCAAAGAAAGACAGGTTAATTACAGTAAGAGTTCTTTCAATGTCAATATCAGTACCGGGCCTGATCCGGTCAGCGGAGAAATGTCGGTCTTTCTCAACTCTGAAATTCCTGACAGCAGAATTCTATACAGTCTGAATTCAACCGGTGAAACGCCGGGAACCAAATACAAAGGCCCTTTTAAAATTAATAAGACGCTAAAGGTTTCCGTATTGCTGGAAGTGAAGGGTACCTTTCCGGGTAATGTTTCGGAACGGAACATTTTTGTTCATGATGCCTACGGCAGGTTGCCTGTGCTTAACACGGAATACAGCCAGAAATACGCTGCCAAAGGACCTTCAACGCTTACCGATGGATGCCGTGCAAATGCGTTTGCCTTTGGGCGCGACTGGCTTGGTTACCTCGGAAATGATGCAGATATCCTGATAGACCTTGGCAGGGAAACAGAAATCTCAAATGTGAATATTGGCTTCCTGTATAATCCGGGCAGTTGGATTTTCCTGCCCACAGAAGTAGAAATAACCTTATCATCCGATGGGATCCACTTCAGCCCGGCCGGCGGTATGCGGCCTGAGTTGCTTACAATCCGCGAACCGGTTGTTATTGATTACAATCATGTCAGGATCAACACTTTTGCCCGCTATATCAGAATCGCAGCCAAAAACAGGGGAACCTGCCCCGAAGGTCATGCCGGAGAAGGCGAAAAAGCATGGTTATTTATGGATGAGATTATGGTAAATCATTCATCAGACTAATCCGGATTGTAGTAGGGAAATAATTCAAATCAAGGCTTAAAACTGTCAATCCGACTGTTAGAGCTATAACAATCTGACAGGTTTTCTTATAAAAAGTGGAATGCTGTCAAATCCCAAAACGAAGATTTACTATTATTCCGGCTGAATTACCAGTTTGGTGGTGAGGTATATATCAACACCTGATATTCTGATCAGATACAGGCCGGGTTTGAGTCCGGAAACATCGGTGAGAATTTTGTTACCGCCCGATGGAAGTTCCCTTTTCAGGACTGTTTTTCCATCAATGGCGGTAATACTGAGTTTTGAGTCTGGTTTAATATCCTGCGATTCAATTACCAAAATTCCCTGAGATACAGGATTTGGATATATTTTCAGTTCAGTAGGAGCATTCAGATTTGTACCGGTACCAACTTCCAGTGAGAATCTCCTGACAAAATTCCAAATCTCGCTACTGGCCACAATATCACGGTTTGTGATGCCTATCCCGGTCACACCAACCGAACCAGGCCAGGTGTGCCCTCCGTTGATCACTTTCAGCAACATAACTTCTGTTGATTCATCGCAGGGAACCCAGGTATATCGCTGCACGGTTGAGCCTTCGGCAACCAGGTCGGGCAAATTTTCAATAACCGGTAGTGCAGGACAGTTGTTATAGCTGTTCCAGAATGCTAAAACCTGATCGACAGATTTATTGCCAAAACCACCATTGTAACTTACAACGAAGTCATTAGTCCCATGAATATGTAAAACAGGCATAGGCCGCTGTGGCGAACATAAACTGTAAGAACCATCGGTCATGGTACCCGCAACCGGTGCTATGGCAGCAATCCGGTTACCCAATTCACAGGCCAGCCGATAGCTCATGAATCCGCCATTTGAGAAGCCGGTGGAATAAACCCGGTTAAGGTCAATGTTGTAACGTTGGTGAAGTGTATCGATCAGGGCCGAAAGAAATCCCACATCGTCGGCAGTTGAGCCCCCACTGAAACCGACATTCCAGGCATTACCTACCCCATTGGGATAAACGACCACAAAATTGCCTGTATCAGCAATGGAATTAAAGCCGGAGAACTGCATGATTCCCTGACCGGTTTGGGTCAAACCATGCAAAGCCAGTATTAACGGTAATGAATCGCCCTGGGTGTAACCTGCCGGCAGGTAAACTATCCACGAACGATTTATTCCATCAAAAAGGAAACTACCATTTACCTGTGTTCTGGCGTGACCAGATAAGAGCAGGCAAATAAAAGACAACAAAATCAATCTTTTCATTTCGAACTGTTTACAGGGGAATCAATGAACCAACTTTTTCTATTTGAATACAACAACAATTTTACTGGACCGAAGTTGTGAAATTAAAAAAAAAGAAAACAAGAAAGGAAATATCAAACCCTTTATTTTTGTATAGAAATCAATTTGTTTTTTTTCTTCACAGCAATATCTCACTTATGTAACTCAGGGTTAGATTTAGGTTGAGGTTAAGGTTGTGCTTAGGCTTCGCTCAGCAACCAAGGTTGAGGTTGAGATTTTGGTTGATGTAAAAATTAAGTTGAGGAATCATGCTTTGGAGCTTATTAACCTTTAAGCTTCGGCTGCACTCAGCTCATCACCTTAGCCTTACCCTTTTCAAGGCTTCGCAAAGAAAGTTCGGGGTTTAAAACTTTTATTGAGGGACTAATTTCACACCAAAAAATATGTTAGTCAGTTACTTGAATAAATCTCTGCTTGTGATCGGTTTTCTGACACTTTCAGCAACAATCCAGTCTCAGAACCACATCCTCAAACCAGGTTTTGACAAATCGGAGTACACAGAAATGTTGAAAATTGCAGTATGTGTAGCAGATACACCCTGGGTTACGCCAAAACTTATTCCTCAAAAATTTAAACTGGTTTACCGCTCGCCGGTTACCGGCCTCGATAACCGCTGGGACTTATGGGTAGATCAGGGTAATATTGCCGTTATCAGTATAAGAGGCACTACCCCAAATCCGGAAAGCTGGCTCGAGAATTTTTATGCGGCTATGGTCCCGGCTACTGGAAGTATGAAACTAACCAACGATTATCAGTTTGAGTATAAATTATCTGAAAATCCACGTTCTGCTGTTCATATCGGATGGCTTATGGCAACCGGTTTCATTGCAAAAGGTGTTCTTGGTAAGATTGATTCCTGCTATCGGAATGGTTACCGGGATGTTATCATCACAGGCCATAGTCAGGGAGGTGGCATATCCTATTTGATGACAGCCTACCTTCTTTACCTGCAAAAAACCGGAACATTGCCGGCAGATATCAGGTTTAAAACATATTGCAGTGCCGCACCCAAGCCGGGTAATCTTTATTTTGCCTACGATTATGAAACGATCACTTCCGGAGGATGGGCCTTTAATGTAGTTAATTCGGCCGACTGGGTGCCTGAAACACCTTTATCCATTCAGACTATCATTGATTTCAATACGGTCAATCCATTTGTCAATGCAAAAAAGACCATTAAAAAGCAGAACTTCCCGACAAGGCTGGTCATGAATTATGCATTAAGGAGACTTGACAAGCCAACCAAACGAGCGGTAAAAAACTACAGAAAGTATCTCGGGTTAACTGCAGGAAGGTTTGTCAATAAATCCTTGCCGGAATATCAGGCCCCGGACTATCTGTATGAAAACAACTATGTAAGGACAGGCACAACCATCGTGCTTTATGCAGATGAGGAGTATTATAAGAATTACCCTAACGATCCTGAAAAAATATTCAGGCATCACATGGCCGGGCCTTATCTTTACCTGATCAGATTTCTGAGGGAATAACCGAAGTTTGAAAAGAAATATTCAGGAATCAGTTAAGAAGTTTAGTATATGCGCTTTTTTGCCTAATATTTTTTCCAAATACATAAAACTTTTTGAGGATAAAGTAATTCGTTATTCATGGAATGAAGAAGAGGAAGAGTGGTATTTTTCGGTGGTAGATGTAATTGAAGTACTTACCGATAGTTCCAACCCTACGGATTATTTGAAAAAGTTGAGAAAGCGTGATGATTTGCTTGGCGATTACATAGGGACAAATTGTCCCCAGGTAGCCATGACCACCAGAACGGGGAAGCAACGTAAAACATTAGCTGCCAATACCGCACAGCTTTTTCGAATAATCCAGTCAATCCCTTCAAAAAAGGCGGAGCCTTTCAAGTTGTGGTTAGCCGAAGTGGCCAAACAGCGCCTCGATCAGTTGCAAGACCCTGAACTATCTATAGAGCAGGCAATGACCGACTATAAGCGTTTGGAATATTCTGATAATTGGATAAATCAACGCCTGAAAAGTATAGAAATCCGCAAAAGTTTAACCGATGAATGGAAACGACTTGGCTTGCAGGAAGTCGCTGAGTTTGCTATTTTAACCGATATTATCTATAAAACCTGGACAGATAAAACATCCAAAGAATACAAAAAATTCAAAAGCTTGAAAAAAGAAAACCTTCGCGACAACATGACCAACAATGAACTGATTCTAAATATGCTTGCCGAATTGTCAACCAAAGAAATCTCGGAAGTTACCAACCCTGAATCATTTCCCGAACACGAAGATGTGGCAAAACGGGGCGGAAACATCGCCAAAGAAGCTCGTTTGAAACTTGAAGCCGAAACCTGAAAGAAAGTGATAAGCCCTCTCAATGCTAAAAGTATTCTATCACTTGGAAATACGAAAAACACCACTAAAGGTGATGAAACAGTATAACCTTGTTGCCGAAAACCCGGAAAGCACGGTTGTTACGGAATATCAGTCGCTATTCAAGAAGGAGATAACCTACCAGTCGGAGGCCGGGCTCGAAAAGGTAATTGTTGAGCTTGAAAAATTCCGGACATTTTTCAATAAGTTCCGGGATATTTCTGGTGGGATGTTTTAGTAGTAATTATTTTTTTACTTTTCATGGAACATAACCTTGATTTGATCCGGCTAATACTTAAAAAATCAGAATAGAAAGACACTCCATCAGGTTGGATAATAAAAGAAGCGGAAATAAACAAAAAGGTATTTAGAATGGTATGTAAAAATAAAAAACCACCTGCAAACTATTGGTTTACAAGTGGTTATAATCACTAATGGTGCCCGGAACAGGACTCGAACCTGCACATACATAGGTATACTAGTCCCTGAAACTAGCGCGTCTACCAATTCCGCCATCCGGGCGAAAACACAATCATACTTCAAAAAAATGCAGTCTTCCGACTGCTACCGATCTTTTTCGGATTTTTAAGTGCCCAGGACAAGACTCGAACTTGCACATCCTTAAGGACACCAGCCCCTCAAGCTGGCGTGTCTACCAATTTCACCACCTGGGCAATTGAGTGCGCAAAGGTAAAACTTTTTTTCATTTATGGACATGCCTTAAATTATTTTTTTTCGTCCAATGTATGCTGTTAACCCTTATGTTTGTATAACAATTTAACCCGTAGACCATTAATTGCGGATTCCCATGTAAAAGTCCTTAAATAATGTTGAATAAACCACTTTGTATCGGAATCGGAGGTGTCAGCAGATCAGGAAAAACTTTTCTGGCTGATCTTATACAGAAAGAAATTCCGGGCTCTATTGTCATTCATCAGGACACCTATATTCCAATTGAAACTGAAATTCCAAAAATCAAGGATCACATTGACTGGGAAAGACCGGAAGCCATTGATTGGGATAGATTCAGGCAGGCTGTTGAATTGGGCCTACTTTCCGGGAAAGCCGTTCTTGTTGAAGGGCTTTTTGCCTTTCATGATCATTCAATTATTGAGTTTTACAACAAGTCAGTCTTTATTGAGATCGGCAGGCAAACGTTTATTCAGAGAAAACAGATTGATGAGCGCTGGGGAAAGGAACCGGAATGGTACGTTAATCACATCTGGGAAGGGTACTTACGCTATGGCCAGTTACCAGAAGAATTACATAACACGATGATAATTAATGGAGAAGCAGATTTTAATATTACTGAAATTATGAATTACCTCAAATCCTGATCCGGCATATACTTCATCTGAATCGTTAAATAGTCTGCAATTCAATGCCAATCAAAGTGCAATAATTAATAATTCATTTCCATTTAAGTTTAAACAATCAGTACCCGAAAGCGTTTAAGTACCGACAGAAAAGCTTTAACAAAATGATCCGGACTACCTGCAGATTTGAGTTTATCGGGATACTTCTTGTCTTTACAATTTCACTTCACGCTCAGAAGGTTGAGATCGAGAAGCGCATAGATAGCGCATCCTTTCCTGACAAATCCCACGAAATTCTCAAGGCCGGCTTTCCTGGAATGAGTGGTGCAAAGTATTATATTGAAACAAACAAGCAGGGTATGACCTTTGAAGCCAAATTTGAATCTGATGGAGCTGACTACAGTGTGGAATTCAGCAGCAATGGTGAATGGTTGGATACAGAGATGACCATACCACAAACAGACCTTGAAAACAGCATATTTGAAAATATCAACAAATCACTCAAACACAGATTTGACAGGTTTACCTTAAAGAAAATACAACATCAGTTGTCCCCGGCTGGAATCAGGTATGAAATTACGGTTAAAGGCCGGCTGAAAGGAAAAGGAGAGTTGTATGAGTTTCTTTTTGATTCTATGGGCTGTTATTTAGATGATCAGATCATTGAGATTGAAACCTATACCAATGAATTTTAGTTTGAGATCACCTTCAAAACTTTTGGTCAGCATCATCCTGTGCATATACACAAGCGCAATTCAGGCTCAGGACAGGACATTCACCACTTTTTTTCCAGGGCTGTCAGTGACCATACCTCTCAAAAACCATATAGACCTGAATCTGAGTTCATCGATTCAATATAACCTGGATGATCTCACTTACGGTGATCAGAATTTTCCGGCTGCCATCAACTATTATGACTTTCAGGCCGGCATGGTTTACAAGTTTACACAACAGGTTCATTTTGCGGCAGCATGGTATTACAGGCAAAATGATCCCGGCAGAGTTACATCAAGTTCTGAAAATCGTTTCTGGCAGCAAATTTCTGTTACCAGCCTGTTGAACAACATGAGGCTTCGCAACAGGTTCAGGCTTGAAGAAAGAATCATTTCAAAAGAAAGTCAGGCAACACCATTGCGATGGAGGTTCCGCTATCAGATTGCGCTTGAAACGCCACTTCAGGGAGAAAAAACCGATGTCGGGGAATTTTATCTTTTGATTGCCAATGAAGCCTATTTTAGTCTTAACAGACCCCGCAATGCCATTTATAATGAGAACTGGATTTCGGGATTGTTGGGTTACCGGTTGACGAAACAAAATAGATTTGAGGTTGGCCCGGTGTGGCAGGCTCAGATTCGGAATGCCAGCAAAGACATGAATAACTTCTTTCATTTGCAGCTTAATTTCCTTTTTCTGCTTAATTTTAAGAAATCAACATCAATAAAATAATCCTTTAATTATGAGCTACTTACTTTTGACAGGCGGCCTGGTTCTGCTGATTTTTGGCTCCAACTGGTTAGTTGATGGTGCTTCATCCCTTGCCAGAAAGCTTAATATTTCAGATATTGTCATTGGCCTGACGGTCGTTGCATTCGGAACTTCATCTCCTGAACTGGTGGTGAACCTTATCGCCTCCTTTAATGGGAATACAGATATTGCCATTGGTAATATCCTGGGCAGCAACATTTTCAACATACTGGCAATCCTTGGTATCACCTCATTGTTTCTGCCAGTTGCTGTGAAGAACAATACAGTGTGGAAAGAAATACCTTTCAGCATCCTGGCCATAGTCATCGTAGCTTTCATAGCCAACGATGTTCTCATCGACGGGTATCAGAAAAATGAAATATCAAGGATAGATGGTTTGGTCTTACTGGGATTTTTCTCAATATTCATGGCCTATACATTTATTCTGGCTAAACAATCAGGACCCTTAATGGAAGTTGAGGAAGTCATTATGTCAACACCTAAGTCGGGTTTATATGTAATTGTAGGACTTGCCGGATTGTTTTTCGGGGGCCGCTTTCTGGTTATGGGGGCAGTTGACATTGCCCGCACACTTGGCATGACCGAATCGGTGATCGGGTTAACAGTTGTTGCAGCAGGAACCTCCCTGCCGGAACTGGCGACCAGTATAACGGCCGCATTGAAGAAAAACAGCGATATCGCGATAGGCAATGTGGTTGGCTCCAATATTTTCAATTTGTTTCTTATTCTAGGCATCAGTGCTGTTATAAGACCACTGCCCTTCTCCGTTTCATCAAACTTTGATATTATAGCGGTACTTGTTGCAAGCCTTTTGATGTTTTTATTCGTTTTTATACGTAAAGGGAGAAAGATTGACCGTCTCGAAGGAGCTTTCTTTTTGATTCTATATCTCGCTTATACCATCTATATTGTTGGTTTTTCCAGCTAAAATTTACAGCAAAAACACAAACACTTGAAATAACAGTCTTTCAACGAATTGAAATTGTTATTCTGGTAAGAGAAATTTAAAAATTCTCTGTCGGTGCTGCTGCCTATGCAAATGATGTAGGTTTTAAGCCTTAAAATGTTTATTTTTGTTGCAGTAAGTTAAATTATTCGTGTGAATTAGCCATCATTGGCGTTCCTAATCATATAAACATTGACTTTATGTTTACACAGAACGATCTCCGTCAGTTTCAGGCAAAAGGAATTGATCCTAAAGTTATAGAACAACAGATTGAAAATTTCAAAACCGGGTTTCCTTTCGTAGAACTGGTTGAGGAAGCCAGCATCAGCAATGGTATTAAATTGTTCATTGAGGCAGAGGCTGATAAATTGATGCTGTTTTACGATAAATTCCACGATGATTTTGAAATATTGAAGTTTGTTCCCGCATCCGGTGCTGCAAGCCGTATGTTTAAAACCTTGTTTGAATTCCGGGAAAGATATTCGGAAGAATCAGATAATCAAAAACTTCCCGAAGGTGATAAAGGATTCAATTCCGTTTACAATTTTATAACCAATATCCACAAATTCGCTTTTTTCAACGACCTGAAACTGGTGATGTCAGCAAACGGATTAGATCTTGAAACTTGTCTTTCTGAAAAAGATTATATAAGCATAATCGATTTCCTGCTCGAAGACAAAGGTCTCGGATATGCTGCACTTCCCAAGGCCTTGCTTAAATTCCACAGTTACGACGATGGCGCCCGGATGTCCATGGAAGAACACCTGGTTGAGGGCGCAAACTATGGCCAGAATGATGATGGCAGGGTTTCTGTTCATTTTACCGTTTCACCTGAACATGCCGACAGGTTTATAGAAGAAATCAACAAAGTGAAGGATAAATACGAAGAGATTTTCGATGTTACATACGAGCTAACCTTCTCTATCCAAAAATCATCAACCGACACAATTGCAGTAGATTACAGGAATAAAGCTTTCAGAAACAGCGATGAAAGTATTGTTTTCCGGCCAGGTGGACATGGAGCCCTCATCGAAAACCTCAACGACCGGGAAGGTGAAGTTATTTTTATCAAAAACATCGATAACATCGTACCCGACCGGTTGAAAGATCAGACTTACCGTTATAAACGGGTAATCGGAGGCTATCTCATCGAACTTCGGAACAAGATCTTCGAATACCTCGATAAATTAGAGGAGGGAAATCTGAACGAAAATGAAGTTAAAAAAATTACCGGTTTCGCCAAAGAGAAGCTTTACCTTCAGCCCGGCCTTGAGTATGAAGAAATGACGCATATTGAAAAGATTGATTATCTCTATACAAAACTCAACCGTCCTATCAGAATATGCGGGATGGTTAAAAACGAAGGTGAACCTGGCGGAGGCCCTTTTTGGGTTAAAAATACTGAGGGCGAAATTTCGCTTCAAATCGTTGAATCATCACAAATTGACCTGGGCAACCCGGGCCAAAATGAGATATTCAATAAATCTACCCATTTCAACCCTGTTGACCTCGTTTGTTATGTGCGGGATTTCAATGGGGAGCAGTTCGATCTGCACGATTTTATTGATCCTTCGACCGGATTCATTTCTACGAAATCGAAAGACGGCCGGGAACTTAAAGCCCAGGAACTCCCGGGCCTCTGGAACGGCGCAATGGCAGATTGGATCACCATTTTTGTCGAGGTCCCAATCATTACATTCAATCCGGTTAAGACTGTTAATGACCTTTTACGCAAGGAACATCAATCTGACTGATACTTATTTCAATGACGGAAATTACTTCAGGAATGATGGTTGCTGATCTGATAGCAGCCTATCCGTTTGCAGTTTCATTTTTATCAGAAAGGAACCTGCATTGTATTATTTGTGGCGAACCGGTTTGGGGCACAATCGAAGAACTTGCCAGGGACAAACATTTTGACCCACGACAGATTGAAGAACTAATCAAGGATTTAAACTTAAAGGCCAGGTCTGCAGAATAGTAAAGTTAAGAATCATGGGGCAAGCCGCTCTTTAATCCAATTACTACCGTCTTTTCGGAACCTTATTCTGTCGTGCAACCTGCCGGACCTCCCCTGCCAGAATTCAATAGAATCAGGAATTACAACATAACCGCCCCAATAATCCGGCCTGGTAATTTCTTCCAGGCGATTAATTTCTGCTACACGAAGGTACTCCTTTTCAAGTTCAGCCCTCCCGCTTATTACTTTGCTTTGCGGGGAAATGATTGCCCCAATTCTACTCTCCAAAGGCCTTGAATTGAAATAGATATCAGATTCACTTGCCTTTACCCTGGTTGCTTTGCCCTCAATTCTTACCTGTCTTTCAAGTTCAGGCCAGAAAAAAAGCATAGCCATATTTGGATTACCATCCAACTCCTGCCCTTTCCGGCTTTTGTAGTTTGTAAAGAATTTAAACCCACCATCTTCAATGCCTTTGAGCAGCACCATTCGAGAGGAAGGTTTCCCATCTGCAGAAACCGAGGAAACTGCCATGGCTGTGGGCTCCTGCACATCGGATATAATGGCTTCATCTAGCCAGCCGGAAAAGAATTTAACCGGATCATTTCCCACAATCATGACATCAAGCGAATGTTTAATGTAATCTTTCCTGAATTCAGCGAGGTTCATTTCATCTTTTTCTAAATAACATAGCAGAATTGAAACTGTTCAGTTATATCCCGGATATTTATCTGGTATCTTTGCACACAAAACCGGTATATAATGATTCTTAGAAAAAAATTAACATTGGTAATATTGTTTCTGGCATTCAATTCGGGTATTTATGCTCAGAATTGTGCAGATAAAAAGGCTTATGTTTCATCGGTAAAAAAGGAAAGAACCGAAAAAGATAAAGAATTCCTGAATGAAGCTGAATCACCCCTTGATTCAATAAAGAAACAGGAGTTCAGGGGACTGAATTATTACAGAATTGTTCCAAAGTTGAAAGTTACTGCAAGGTTAGAGAAATACCCTGACCCTGACACCATTAAAATGAAAACAACGACCGAAAGGTTACCCCTTTACCTGGTTTATGGGAAAGCATATTTCATCTTAGAAGGCAAAGAATTTGCGTTGACAATTTACCGGAATGTTGGATTAATGAACAAACCCGGCTATGAGGATTACCTGTTTGTCCCTTTCAGGGATGCAACCTCCGGTTTGAAGAGTTACGGTGGAGGAAGGTATATTGATGCCCGTATTATTGAAGGTGACCAGATTATCATTGACTTTAATAAGGCGTACAATCCATACTGTGTTTACAGCAAGAAATACAGTTGCCCGATTCCACCATCGGAAAACTTTCTTGAACTTATGGTAAAAGCGGGTGAGAAAGATTATCAACACTAGTTTTTATGACACGGAAAACAGGACAACATTATCATGGCTGCAACTGTTTTTTTTCTTAAATACTTATCGGAATTCAACCGCAATGACTAACAGCATAAACCCAAACTTCAAATATGCAGCATTGATTATTTTTATATTTAGTTTGGTTTCCGGACAGGCAATGGGTCAGCCATTTAGAATGCGAGGAAATTGGTATTTGGGATCACAGTTTAGTATTGTATCCTTTTTTGGAGACTTAAGCGTTCACGATTTTAATCCTGCAAGGAAACTGACAGAGGAGAGTGACTTTGCCTGGGGTCTTATGGCCGGAAAATCTATCAACCGGTTGATTGGTGCCCGGATTTATTACAACAATGGTCACATGAGGGGCTCCAATCAGGATCTCGATATGTATTTTAGCAATGATTTTAATGAATACAGCATTGGCGCAACCATCAACCTGAGCCATTGGATAAAACCGCAAAAAGATCCTAAATTTGATCTGATCGCTTCTTCCGGGTTCGGATTAATCTATTACAGATCAATAAAATACAGAATATCCGATGGCTCCTTTCTTTCATCTGAAGGTTATACATCGGAGAAAAATCCATCCGGGAAGGCCAGTTCAGCACTTGTTATACCTGTTGGTCTTGAATTAAATTATATTCCCGGTAATAATTGGATGTTCTTTATCGGATTTTCCTTCCGTTTACACAATCAGGACCTTTTAGATTCACATATTGGGTCAACAGGCATTGGTGACCGCTATTCTGTTATATCGATTGGATGCTCTTACATCCTAAATCCCATAAAGAAGAAGCCAAAACAAAAAATTAAGGGAGCCCCTGAGAGTTTCTAAAATACAGTGCAGAAAGTTCCTTACAAACTGTCAGAGGAGATCGGATAGTTTTTTTCAGATACATCAATTAAAGGAAGATACTCCCTTTCAACTCCAAATGACTTCCTGAGTGTTCCTCTTCTAATAGTGATGATACCCGGCAACCGGATTTATCAGGCTGTTTCACTTACCATTCAATGGCTTTATCATTAATTATACCTCTTCCCAAAATCAAAATTCCGGGTGTTTTAGTCCATTTATGGATGAAAGATGATGAGTTTCTGTTGGAGCTATACTCCTGGCATGGAGATGATAATTTTCCTCTTAAAGGTGTCGATATTCTTAGAGACTGTTTAAATTTTGTTAAACTCTATAATTCTGAATGCCCTTTTCAGATTCATCCTGAAAATCAGATTCGAACACCAATTTTAATTGTAATACCCCAAAAATAAGGAAAATGAATTGATATGTGAATCTTATAACATAATTATAATGTTATGTAACGGTTTCAAAAGTGGACACGTTTAACTTTGCTATATAATTTTAAGCTCTTATTTTGCAGGAGTCCAATCAAATTAATAGGGTCTCCGAAAAATCACGAGCTACAATATTTCATTGAAATAGCATTCCAACCAATTGTCTGTCAGATAACTTTAAGCAGACTATATTGGTTTAAATAATAAATAGGGGGATAAACTGCCATGACTAACCTGACCCATCAATTTTCAAGACATGCTACAGTGTTTGTGGTTATACTTACGTTTTACGTATGTACAAATACAGTTGCAGGTCAGATTTATGATATACGCGATCATTGGTATCTGGGGCCACAGATTGGCTTAGTATCATTTTTCGGAGATTTGAGTGTACATGATTTTGACCCTGTGAGAAAGCTAACAGAAGAAAGTGATCTCGGGTTAGGCTTATTGGCAGGTAAGTCGATAAACCGGCTTATGGATGTAAGGATAAACTACATTCACGGCAATATGAAAGGTTCAAATCCGGATCTTGACATGAATTTTAAGAGCAACTTTAATGAAATAAGCGTGGGATTGACTCTCAGTCTGAGCCGGTTGTTACAACCCTATAAAAACTCAAAAATAGATCTGATCGCCTCTGCCGGTGTCGGATATATCAATTACAGATCAATAAAGTACAGATTTTCAAATGGCACTTACCTCTCATCAGAGGGCTATTCACGGGAAAAACAACCTGTTGGTAAAGCCAGTTCGTCGCTCACTATACCCATTGGTTTTGAGTTAAGCTATCGCATCAGCCGGGATTGGGTAGCATCAGGTGGGTTTTCGTTTCGGTTGTACAATCAGGATCTTCTTGATTCACAAGTCGGTTCAACCGGAATAAACGATCGCTATTCTGTTGCGTCCATTGGACTTTCCCGTATTTTTAACCCCATTAAAAAGAAGGCATACCGAAATTCATACGGATGTCTGAATCGTTTTTGAAGTCGGCAAGAAAGCAGGATAGGAAATGAATAATACAATTACTCAGGTTCTGTTCTAAAACAGCTAAACAAGGTATGACAGTATTTTGGGTGCACGGGAATAGGGCAATAGTATCAATATATCTTGCATCTTTGTTCCGAATTACACTCCTTTTTGAGAAGGTTTAGCCACAGAGTGGCGGAACGTTTGTAGTAATTCAATGACTACAAGAATTTTAAGGCCTGCCTGACTGCGTCAAGCAGACTTATGCAGAGCACCGTAACGTAAAAAGGGAGTCGTCTTTTTTGAGTTTTTCAGCAACCCCTACTTCGTTTTATTTTCAGACAAATCATGTAACAGAAAGCTGATCTTTTCAATAATCTCGTAGTTCTTTCTCGTTTCCTCTTCATTCTGAGTCCTCAGCTTACCTGCCAGGTTCATAAGACTACTTCGCTCATCATAAAGCGATTTTATCATCAGTTTTAATTCTTCTGCATTATCAGGTAAATCTGAATTATATGAAATGTCTATTGGATTTTTCAAATGCGCTACTGAAAAAGCTTCGCTACTTTCCCTGAGTTGCTGGTTTTCCTTTTCAAGAAGCCCGCATTTTTCCTGCAACAAAAGCAACCGTTCCTGATTTGATTGCATCCCCCTTTCAAGTTCTTCGCGAAAATCAAGTTCGCGCTGTTTCATTTTCCGCAATTCCATATCCGCTTGCTCTACCTGATGCAGTCTTTGCTCGGCAATGCCTTCATAATGCTCGCTGCTGTTTTTATATAATTTAAACTTATTGAACCTGGATATCAGAAAATAAATGAGCATAAGAATGATAAGAATCGAAATCCCGACAGCCGCTTTCAGATAGATAACAGGGAATCCATCCGACTGTTCGCTTTGGGCCACCCTTTCATACCGGCTCAAAAGCTGACTATTTAGCAGCGCGGCTTCCCTTAAACTGTCAATAAAGGCTGAATCAGAATAGATTCTGTTTTGCAGTACTTCAATTACCTGTTGGTCACGATTGACGACTTGTTCTAGATTATCGGATACCCGTTTAAGGTTCAGCCAGGTATTTATGGTCATAGTGTCGCGGACAGACCTGTATTTACGATAATAGTAGGCCCGTTCCTGCAGAAGCAGGGAATCAGAATTTTTATTTTGCCCCTTCACAAATGTGAACGGCAAAATGCAAAAGAGAATGATAGTCAGTAGAATTACTTTCATTGGTTATGTTAAGCTATCAAAGTTAAGCATAATACCTGGTTTTAGGATTACCTTAGCCCGCAAATTAAATAAATAACCAATTCCCTGTCTGCCAATGCAGCTTGAATTTTTTCGGTAATTTTGCACAACCAACATCATCTGAACTGACCATGAAATGCCCTTGCTTTCGAATACTTCTTTTATCAACCATCATTTTGCTTGTTTCATCTGCTGCTCTTTTCGCGCAGAAAGGCTATAAGATTAATCTCCAGATAGATGGGCTAAATGATAGTCTGATACTGTTAGCGAATTACAATGGGGATAAGCAGTTTGTTGCCGACACTGCATTCCCCCAAAAGGGTACTTATTCTTTTACCGGAACAAAAATTCTTCCCGAAGGAATGTATTTTATTGCAGGATCAAATAAAACCAAGCTTTTCGATTTTATCGTACCCGGGAAACAGGAATTTACCATAACTGGAAAAAAAGACAAACTCCCCGCGACCCTCAGTTCAAAAAGCAGCCCTGAAAATCAATTATTTTTTGATTATATCAGATTCCTTACAGAAAAACAAAAACAGCAATCAGCGTTGGTTGAACTCAGGAAGAAGTTTGAATCCGGCTCTGACTCTTCCGAAATTGTGAACAACCGTATTTCAATGCTGAACGATGAAGTAAAACGTTACATTTCAGGCATAATCAACTCAAATACAGGGAGTTTTATTTCGGTATTTCTCAAATCTATGCAGGAACCTGAGATACCCCCTATACCGGTGCTGGAAAATGGCCGGCCTGATTCAACCTTTACCTACCGATATTTCAAGGCACATTTTTGGGACAACATCAACCTTGCCGACGATCGCCTGGTCAGAACACCCTTGCTTCACCCGAAAGTAGAACAGTATCTGACAAAACTTACCCCTCCTGCCCCGGATTCGCTGATTGTGGCCATTGATTTATTATTCAGCATGGCCGGCAATAACCAGGAAACCTTCAAATACCTGATGTGGTATCTGACCGTAAAGTACGAGAGTTCAGAAATAATGGGCTACGATGCTATTTTTGTTCACCTGGTTGATACGTATTACGATGATCCTAAAATGGGCTGGATGAACCCTACTGTGAAGCAAAACCTGATTAAACGGGCAAATACGCTCTGCCCGATTCTCATAGGTCAGCCAGCACCACAAATGATACTTTTTGACACTCTGCAGAAACCCGTATCACTATATAACGTTGACAATGCGTACACGCTGATTTATTTCTGGGATCCTGACTGTAGTCATTGTAAGAAAGAGACACCTATGCTACGTGATTTTTACGAAAAAAACTGGCGACAATACAATCTTGAGGTTTTTGCAGTATGTATGGACACTTCCTGGGTTGAGATGAAAAAGTATATCGTTAAAAACAAAATGAGTTGGATTAACGTGAACGGTTTTTACAGTATGTCAGACGATTTCAGGGAAGTATATGATGTACACAGTTCACCGGTCATGTATTTGCTGGATGAGGATAAACGAATAATTGCCAAACGGGTACTAACCGAACAAATGGCTGCAATACTGGCTAATAGAACCAAAAAAGATATTATTAAATAAAAGGTTAAAAAAAAAGCTGCCAACACGGCAGCTTTTTTTTTGATTATCGGTTTCGCTAATCTTTGACTGCTTCCACAATTGCTTTAAAGGCAACCGGGTGGTTCATAGCCAGATCGGCCAAAACCTTACGGTCAAGATTGATATTCTTTTGTTTGAGCTTGCCCATAAATACCGAATAAGACATATCAAATTGCCTTACGCCTGCATTGATACGGGTAATCCACAAACTGCGGAAATTACGTCTTTTCTGTCGTCTGTCGCGGTATGCATACACCATGCCTTTTTCGTATGCATTTTTGGCAACCGTCCAAACATTTTTCCTTCTGCCGAATTGTCCTTTAACGGCTTTCAGGATCTTTTTTCTGCGTGCCCTTGAGGCCACTGAATTTACTGATCTTGGCATTTTGTTTTAGTTTTTCGCTTTCGCGTTCTTTCAGTTCGAAAGAATCTTAGTTGCAGAAAGCAAGGGTTAATAATTAAACCGTAAAAGCATTGTGTTAAAAATAAAAACGGGAATCAATCTTGAACGATTTCTCATTTAATCAGGATTCTTTGCTTTTTACTTTAGACTTTTTACTTTTTACTTTAAATTTAAGCAAGCATTTGTCGTACATTCTTAGCGTCGGCCTTGTCAACGATCGCTGAATAAGTCAGGTTACGTTTACGTTTGGTCGATTTTTTCGTAAGGATGTGGCTTTTGTAAGCATGCTTCCTTTTCAGTTTACCGGTGCCGGTTAAATCAAACCGTTTTTTAGCAGCGGATTTCGACTTCATTTTTGGCATTACAATAGTTGTTATTGGGTTTATATTGAGTTTTTATTCAAAACTTTCTACTTCTTGGGAGCAATGATCATGATCATACGCTTTCCTTCGAGCAATGGGAGTTTTTCAACTTTGCCGTAATCCTCAAGCAGTGATGCAAACTGAAGCAGTTTAATCTCTCCCTGGTCTTTATAGACAATACTGCGTCCTCTGAAAAAAACTTCCACCTTAACTTTGGCGCCATCTTCGAGAAATTTCATAGCATGTTTCAACTTAAAGTTGAAATCATGCTCATCGGTGTTGGGGCCAAGTCTGATTTCTTTTACAACGATTTTGGCTGATTTGGCCTTTATTTCCTTTTGCTTTTTCTTCAGTTCATAAAGAAACTTTTTGTAATCAGTTAATTTACAAACTGGTGGATTAGCAGTTGGGGAAATTTCGACAAGATCAAGCTCAAGCCTTTCAGCTATAGCCAAAGCATCCTTGATATTGTAGATACCAGCTTCGACATTTTCCCCCACAACACGAACAACCGGAGCTTTGATGCGTTCGTTGATAAAGTGCGGGTCTTCTTTCTTCCTTTGTAAAGGACGAGGACCCCTCGAATTTCTAAACGGCGTTGCTATACGAATTCCTCCTTTGGTTAGTTAATATCTTTTCTGTCAGTTTATTGCAAAACTGAACTTACTTCTTTATTGATCATTTCGGCAAATGCTTCAGGGGTAAAAGTACCCAGATCACCTACTCCATGCCTCCTCACCGATACGGTGCCTTCAGCCTCTTCTTTCTCTCCGACAATCAGCATAAAGGGAATCTTTTGAATTTCCGCATCCCTTATTTTCCGCCCGGCCTTCTCACTTCTCTCGTCAATCTGGCCGCGAATGTCGGCATTATTCAGGAAATTTAAAAGCTTTTTCGAATAATCGAGGTATTTTTCGCTGATTGGAAGAATAATAACCTGTTCTGGATTCAGCCAAAGCGGGAAATTGCCGGCAGTATGTTCGATCAGGACGGCCACGAAACGCTCCATCGAGCCAAAAGGTGCACGATGAATCATAACCGGACGGTGTTTCTGGTTATCGCTGCCGATGTAATCAAGTTCAAATCTTTCAGGAAGATTATAGTCAACCTGTATGGTTCCAAGCTGCCATTTACGACCCAACGCATCTTTAACCATAAAGTCAAGTTTAGGGCCATAGAATGCGGCTTCACCATACTCAACCACGGCATTCAGTCCGGCTTCCTTAACGGCCTCAATAATCGCATTCTCTGCTTTTTCCCAGTTCTCGTCACTACCAATGTACTTATCGCGGTTTACTTTGTCGCGAAGCGAAATCTGAGCAGTATAATCTTTAAAATCAAGCACCTTAAAAATGTGTAATACGATGTCAATCACCGCTATAAATTCAGATTTAAGCTGATCGGGCATGCAGAAAATATGTGCATCATCCTGGGTAAAACCCCGTACCCGGGTTAGGCCATGCAGCTCGCCACTTTGCTCGTAGCGATAAACAGTCCCGAATTCAGCATATCTGATAGGCAGGTCTTTATACGAATGTGGTTTTGAGGAGTATATCTCGCAGTGATGAGGACAGTTCATTGGTTTCAGCATAAACTGTTCTCCCTCAACCGGCGTTGAAATGGGCTGAAAACTGTCTTTACCATATTTCTGGAAATGTCCGGATGTCTTGTACAATTCCACGTTACCAATATGCGGGGTGATAACCGGCTGATAGCCTGCTTTTTGCTGCACATTCCGCAGGAAGCGTTCTAACCTGTCGCGCAAAATAGCACCTTTGGGTAACCACAGGGGAAGGCCTGATCCTACTTTCTGAGAAAAAGTGAACAGTTCAAGTTCTTTACCTAATTTGCGATGGTCGCGTTTCTTAGCCTCTTCGAGCAGTTCAAGATAATCGGTGAGTTCTTTTTGTTTTGGGAAAGTTATTCCATAGATGCGGGTAAGTTGTTTACGTTTTTCATCGCCACGCCAGTAAGCACCGGCTATATTCAACAACTTAACAGCTTTAATAGAACTGGTATCAGGCAAATGCGGGCCACGGCAAAGGTCAGTAAAAAATCCTGATTCATAGAACGTGATTTGGCCGTCTTCAAGATCAGAAATCAGTTCCAGTTTGTATTCATCGTTTTTCTTCGTAAAATAGTCCAGGGCATCTGCTTTGGATACTTCTTTACGGACATAAGTCTGCTTTTCGCGGGCCAGCGCCAGCATTTTATCTTCTATGGCTTTTAGTTCATCGGCTATGATCTCATGATCACCAAAGTCCATGTCGTAATAGAAGCCATTTTCGATGTCAGGACCAATGCCGAATTTTACACCAGGATAAAGTATTTCAATTGCCTCGGCCATTAGGTGGGCCGACGAGTGCCACATGGTTGCTTTGCCTTCCTGATCGTTCCAGGTAAGTAGCTTAACCTGGGCATCGGCTTTTATGGGGCGTGTTGCATCCCAAACTTCACCATTAACACTGGCTGAAAGCACATTGCGGGCCAGGCCTTCACTGATGCTCAGTGCAATTTCGAGCGAAGTAACCCCCTCAGGATACTGTCGGACTGAATTGTCGGGCAGAGTAATATTTATCATTTTAAAAATTTAGGCTTATGTTCTGAAAATGTGTGCAAAGGTAAGGAATTTTAATTAATTAACAGATTGCAATGAATAAAAAAGATGGAACGCTGAAAAGTTGGAACGTTGGATTATTTTAATGATGGCTCCCTGTGACTCAATAACCCCACCTCACCGACAAAAATCATTCTCAGATTCAGCATTGTAGAAGTAAGTCGGAGCAGACCCGGGCTTCGATACGTTGCGGTGAAATCTGGTTATACTGAAAAGAGACGCGAGGCATCGCGTCTCTGCTTTCCTGAAAAATTCAATCATGCAACTACTCAGCCACCAACTCTGAAACTCTGGGCTTCGTACGTTGCGGTTAAATCTGTATTCAATAAGAAGTTCTGTACTGCAACTACTCAGCCACCAACTCTGAAACCCTGAAACATTTACTTTGCACTTCTCTCTTCACTCTTATGCTTCGTCAAACGGCAGGTTCAGCACTTGCCCGGCTTTTACCTTCTTTTTCAGTTTTTCCATGTCCTTTTTAAGGGTAGCCACTGTAGCAGCCAGGTCTTCGCGGGGCAGGTTGGGTTCGGGCATGGCACTGCTGATGTAATGGACAAACTTCCAGACTTCACGCACATCCTTTATTTCAATATCGTAAGGTTCGTAAAACGGGTTGAGCGAATGCAGGGTTAGTTTTGCGTCCTGCTTTATATAGTTGGATACTACTTTAAACATGATTCCATCGTCGAGAGTCAGGATAATGTAGGGCTGTCCATCGCGAATCAGGTTCCAGTTCTGGACAAATTCACCGGTAACCCACGATCCATCGGGAATCGGCAGCATAGAGTCGCCGCTGATCTGGAAGGTACGGTATTTACGGTCTTTCGAAAGAAATGGCATGTGAAATGTCGGCAACACCTTAATATACTCAGGATCGGCAAAGCCCACCCGATAACCGGCCGAAGCCTTATGGTTTACCACTTCGATGTTTTCATTGTTACTGCTATCGACGGTGGTTGTCAATACCCTTATTTTACTGCCGGTGATAAAGATATCGTAACCTTTTTCCAGTTGCGACAGTTCGCTCTGCGATAGTTTCGACAAATCTATTTTCAGCATTGTATCCACCGAAATGCCGAAATACTTCGAAAAAGCGAGCAGGGAATCAATACCGGGCTGAGCAACCTCATTCTCATAGCCACTCAGGGTAGGTCTTTTCATGCCAAGCGTAAAAGCGATATCATCCTGGGTGCGACCACGCCGCTTGCGCAAAAGTTTGATGTTTGAAGCAAAAATATTCATGATTTTGTCGCAGTTGTTAAAATAATGATTATATTGTGATCAGAATTTTGGTTAAATTTTAATCAAAATTACAACAAAAAATCAACGATTCAACAAACGCTTAAAAATATTTTTTTTATGATCCCGCCCGGCGACAGCAGAACCATTGTGCACATGGACCTCGACACGTTTTTTGTATCGGTTGAGCGCCTCAACAACAGCCGCCTGAACGGTCTTCCGGTGGTCATCGGTGGCATGTCCGACCGTGGCGTAGTGGCCGGGTGCAGCTACGAGGCGCGCACCTTCGGGGTGCATTCGGCCATGCCCATGAAGATGGCCCGGGCACTTTGCCCCGATGCCGTCGTTATCCGCGGCGACATGGAGCAATACACCCGTTACTCAAACGAGGTCACCAACATTATTGCCGAACAGGCGCCCGTTTACGAAAAAGCCTCCATCGATGAGCATTACCTCGACATTACGGGCATGGACCGCTTTTTCGGGTCGGCAAAATGGTCGCACGAGTTGCGGCAACGCATTATCCGCGAAACCGGCCTGCCCATATCGCTGGGACTCTCGGTAAACAAAACTGTTTCGAAAATAGCCACGGGTCAGGCCAAGCCCAATGGCGAACTCGAAATCCCGCGCGAGCGGATCATGCCGTTCCTGAGTCCACTTTCGATCAGCAAGATTCCGGGTATCGGTGACAAGACTTTCAGGCTGCTGCGCTCCATGGGCATTGCCCGGATCGATACACTGAGCCGTATGCCCGTCGAAATGGTGGAGCGTGTGCTGGGTAAAAACGGCATCATCATCTGGAAAAAGGCCAACGGCATCGACCCTACGCCTGTTGAGCCATATTCCGAACGCAAATCGATCAGCACCGAAACCACTTTTGAGCAGGACACCATTAACATTGCCATGATCAACGACCTGCTGCTGAAGATGGTTGAGAAGCTATCGTACCAGTTGCGAACAAAGCAGAAACTGGCCTCGTGCGTTACCGTGAAGGTGCGCTATGCCAACTTCGACACGCATACGCTTCAGCACCGTATTCCTTACACAGCCTTCGACCACACGCTGTTGCCGGTTACCCGCAGCCTTTTCGACAAGCTTTATCAACGGCGTATGCTCATCAGGCTCATCGGGGTAAGGTTCAGCCACCTGGTGAGCGGGGTGCAGCAGATCAGCATGTTCGACGATTCGCCCGAAACCATCAGCCTCTACCAGGCCATGGACCGCATACGAAACCGCTTCGGCAGCCGTGCCGTAACACGCGCCGCAGCGCTGGGAACCGTCATCGCCGGGGATGAGGCGTGAGGGGGACGGGGTTCAATGTCTAATTTCTAATTTCTAATTTCTAATTTCTAATGTCTAATGTCTAATTGATATAACCATTGAACCCCTGGGCTTCGATACGTTGCGGTGAAATCTGGCTGATGGTGAGAGACGCGAGGCATCGCGTCTCTCAATCTGAAACATTGTAACCCTGGGCTTCGATACGTTGCGGTGAAATCTGTATTCAATAAGAAGTTTTGTACTGCAACTACTCAGCCACCAACTCTGTAACCCTTGATGAAACCCTTGAACCCTTGAACCCTTGAACTCTTGAACCCTTGAACTCTTGTCCCGCACGTGCGGGATTGAACCCTTGAACTCTTGAACCCTTGAACCCTTGAACCCTTGAACCCTTAAACCCTTAAACCCTTGAACCCTTGAACCCTTAAACCCTTGAACCCTTGAACCTGACACCGAACCCTACACGTATTTTCAACACATAGACACAATAGAACTTGTCATAGGCACATAGAAATTTGATCTTAATTACTGTACCCTTTGAACCCTTGAACCCTTGAACCTTCGAACCTTTGAACTCTTGAACCTTTGCGTAGCGCAGCGAAGTCCCGCCTTTTCGGCGGGAAACCCTTGAACCCTTGAACCCTTGAACTCTTGTCCCGCACGTGCGGGATTGAACTCTTGATCTCTGAAACCCTGAAACAGAAAAAATTCCCCTCCAACCTCTTTTTTATCTCAAATTAAATTCGTTTCTTTGCACCCCTGTTTAAAAACAAATTTTTCAACTACTTAAAATTGATTTTATGCCAACAAAAATGAGATTACAACGTTTCGGTAAAAAGGGCAAACCTTTTTATCACATTGTAATTGCGGACGGTCGTGCACCCCGGGATGGAAGATTCATCGAAAAGATTGGCACGTATAACCCTGTTGCAAAACCAGCGATTATCGAACTGGATTTTGACAAAGCTTACGACTGGTATGTTAAAGGAGCTGATCCTACGCCGACTGTAAAGACTATACTTTCCGACAAGGGAATTCTTTACTTTAACCACCTGATGAAAGGCGTTGCAAAAGGCGCATTCACCAAAGAAGTAGCTGAAGACCGTTTGATCGAATGGAAAGAAGCAAAACAATCGAAAATTACCAGCGCTGTTAAATCAGAACAACTCATTGATAAAGAGGCCGATAAGAAACGTCTTGAAGCTGAAATAAAGATCAATGAAGCCCGCACCGAAGAAATCGCAAAAAAACGTCAGAAAGAAGTTGATGCCGCAAGAGCAGCAGCCGAAGGACCAAAGGCCGAAGCCGAAGCCGAAGCAGTTGAAGAAGAAGTAGCTGAAGAACCTATTGCTGAAGAGCCAGTTACTGAAGAACCAGTTGCCGAAGAACCAGTTGCTGAAGAACCAGTTGCCGAAGAACCGGTTGCTGAAGAACCAGTTGCCGAAGAGCCAGTTGCCGAAGCACCTGTTGCCGAAGCCGAAGTTGTTGAAGCCCCTGTTGCTGAAGCCGAAGTTGTTGAAGCACCTGTTGCCGAAGCTGAAGTTGCTGACGCACCTGTTGCCGAAGCCGAAGTTGTTGAAGCACCTGTTGCCGAAGCTGAAATTGCTGAAGCACCTGCAACCGAAGAGCCTGCAACCGAAGAACCAGCTCCTGACAAACCTGCTGCTGAATAATTCTGAC
>JBBQIQ010000023.1:0-32786 GCA_038325075.1 Bacteroidales bacterium
GGCATTTCGATCAGAAAAACATCAGTTCCAACGATGTAACGGAAGAATTTCTGGATGTTGAAGCCAGGTTGAAAAACCGAAAGGCGCTCGAAATCAGGTATCTTGAATTGCTTTCCAAAGCTTCGACAACCGCCGACCTTCTTCAGATCGAAAATCAGATCAACGTGTTGCGTGGTGAAATAGAATCCATTGAAGGCAGGATGAAATACCTCTCCAACCAGGTTGACTATTCCACCCTGAGTGTAAATTATTATAAAGTAGTGCCGGTCCAATCGCATTTATGGAAGAAAATTGAAGAGGGTTTGCAAAACGGCTTGACAGCATTGATGTATGTCATTATTCTGATTGCCACCTTATGGCCATTCATACTTATCGGACTATTATTTTATTTTGGAATCAGGATTTATGTGAAAAAGAAACGAAAAACCAATCTCCGTCCATAATGATCAAAGTAATCGGATTTGATGCCGACGATACCCTTTGGGTTAATGAGCCGAATTACCGGCAAACTGAAGCTGATTTTTGCAAGATCCTGCAACCCTGGCTCTCTGCCGCAAAAACATCGCAGGAACTTTTCGCCACCGAAATGGCCAACCTGGAACTCTATGGTTTTGGTGGAAAAAGTTTTATGCTTTCGATGCTCGAAACCGCAATCCGAGTTAGCATAGGCCAGATCGGAACTGATAAACTGAACCTGATTATTATGCTTGGCAAAGAACTGATCGACAAACCCGTTGAGCTTCTTGAGGGTGTCAGTGATGTACTGGATTCGCTACAAGGGCGTTGCAAACTCATCCTTGCCACCAAAGGTGACTTGCTTGATCAGGAAAGAAAACTGAAAAAATCAGGACTTGAAGACAATTTTCATCACATTGAAATTATGAGTGATAAGACTGAAGCCAATTACAGAAAACTGCTGACTCATCTCGATATAAAACCATCAGAATTTCTGATGGTTGGCAATTCAATAAAGTCAGATATTTTACCGGTGCTGAATCTTGGTGGATATGGCATTCATGTGCCATACCATACTACCTGGCAGCACGAACATTCCGATCATCTGCCCCAAAATCCTAACTTTGCACAAATCACCGGAATAAATCATTTACCGGATTTACTAAAGAATTATGAAATCTATTATTGAGCTGAATACCTGGAACAGAAAAGAACATTTTGAATTCTTCAACGGATTTGATGAACCGTTTTTCGGAATTGTAACCGATGTTGATTGTAATCAGGCACTTGCCTGGTGTAAACAAAATGAGGTTCCGTTTTTTCACTTCTACTTGTATCAGTCGCTCAGGGCGGCCAATCAGGTAGAAGAGTTCCGGTTCAGAATTGAGGAAGACAAACCGGTATGTTACGATGAAATTCACGCCTCGTCAACCATTAGCCGTCCGGATGGAACTTTTGGCTTTTCATATATCCCTTTTTCTGATAATTTTCAGGACTTCAGCCTTATCGTTAAAAATGAAACGAATGCCGTTGCCCAAACCCAGGGCTTGCGGTTAAATAAGAACCCCAAAGGAAACGACGTCATTCATTTTTCAGTTTTGCCATGGATTAAATTCACCAGCCTTACCCATGCAAGGCATTTCGCTTACCGCGACAGTGTCCCGAAAATTACTTTTGGCAGGTACTATGAAGAAAATGGCAGAATCCTGATGCCGGTCTCTGTCAATGCCCACCATGGCCTGATGGATGCATGGCATGTGGCTAAATTCCTGGAATTATTTACTGGTTATCTTTCAGTCCCGGGTTACTCGGTCTGAGTTTTAATAATTGTATTCCAAAATGTTGAATATAAGCACCTACGCTATTTCAGAAAATGATTCCAACTTGAAATACGTAGTCATAGGAGCAAAATATAAAAACCAATGGCTTTTTGTGCGTCACCGCGAACGGCAAACCTGGGAGATTCCGGGTGGGCATATCGAACCTGGTGAAGCACCGGATGAAGCCGCTGCACGCGAACTGAGGGAAGAAACAGGTGCCATAAGGTTCACCATCACGCCTATTGCAGGCTATTCAGTCGGAATTGATTCAAATACCACTTTTGGCAGGCTATATTTGGCTGAAATTCAGGAACTGGGCAAACTGCCCGATTCAGAAATAGCCGAAATTATCCTGCTGGACCAACTTCCGCCTAATCTCACCTATCCCATAATTCAACCAATCCTATTTGAGTCCATTAACAATAGCATTCAGGAATAGAAAGGTAAACGCAGTTTGCAATAGTTAATACGGAGGTCGGAGGTCGGAAGTCGGAAGTAGGAAGTAGGAAGTAGGAGGTAGGAGGTAGGAGGTCAGAAGTAGGAAGTAAGAAGTAGGAAGTAGGAAGTCGGAGGTCAGAAGTCTGAAGTAAGAAGTAGGAAGTAGGAGGTTAGGGGCCGGAGTAAAGACGCAATGCTTGCGTCTCGGTTCCAAAGTCAGTGTTACAAAATCAGAAATCAGCTAATCAGCTAATCAGCTAATCAACTAATCAACCAATCAACTAATCAACTCATCTGCTAATCTGCTAATCAACTCATCTGCTAATCAACTCATCTGCTAATCAACTCATCAGCTAATCAACCAATCTGCTAATCTGCTAATTTTCACTATTCCACTAATCCATCCCTCCAACCACCCCTTCCTGAACAAACGCCTCAACCTCCCTTACCTCCCCTGCTTTTAAATCACCTAATAAAACAGACCCAACCCTGACCCTGAACAACCGTAAAGTCGGGAAGCCAACAGCCGCGGTCATCTTGCGTATCTGCCGGTTTTTACCTTCAGTCAGCGTTATCGAAACCCAGCAGGTTGGCCCGTGGCGGTCATCCCTGATTTTTTTTGTCCTTGGCGGAAAACCGGGATCGTGCTCAAGCAGAAAGGCTTTGCAAGGCAAAGTCATGTATTTAACGCCCCTGATTCCAATCTCTACGCCGGTTCTCAACCTGTCCAGTCCAACATCGTCAATCAGCCCGTCGAGCTGGGCGTAATACTCCTTCTGATGGTCCCTGGCACGCACCAGCTCACTCTGCATTCCGTCGGTTGTAAGTAGCAGTAGTCCTTCGCTGTGTTCATCCAGACGGCCTATTGGCATGGTATCTTCGGGAAAGTCGTACAATTCGCCCAGTACCTTTTTCCAACTGAGATCGCAGACAAACTGACTCATATAGCCGAAAGGCTTGTGAATAATAAAATGTCGGTGTCCGGTCATACGATTAAAATTACTGCGAAGTTAAGCCGGAATTACCTTACCCCAATCATAAAATCTGATTGTTAGTACAAAGAATCATCCAAATACAACAACTGAAAACAGGTAAAACATAACAGGTTCCCCCAATTTCCCTATCTTTACCGTCCACAATAAAAAGTGTCCCTTTAATGAAGCTATCGGTTGTAATCGTTAACTACAACGTTAAGTTTTTCCTTGAGCAATGCCTTCATTCTGTCGAAGTTGCCATTAAAGGGCTGGAATCTGAAGTATTTGTGGTTGACAACAATTCAGTGGACGGGTCGGTTGAAATGGTCGCTGAAAAATTCCCCGGTGTTAAAATAATTACGAATAACGAAAATACAGGCTTTTCGAAAGCCAACAACCAGGCCATTCTCCAGGCGTCGGGAGAATATGTGCTCCTGTTGAATCCCGATACTGTTGTTGAACACGACACGTTTACCAAATCGGTCGCCTTTATGGATGCCCACCCCGATGCCGGTGGGCTGGGTATTAAAATGGTTGATGGCAAAGGACGCTTCCTTCCCGAATCGAAACGCGGACTGCCTACACCGGCGGTCGCCTTTTACAAGATTTTTGGGCTCTCCTCACTTTTCCCTCAATCAAAAACCTTTGGCCAATACCATCTTGGTTATCTTGACAAAGAACAGACGCACGTAGTCGATGTCCTGGCTGGAGCCTACATGATGCTGCGGCGCGAAACCCTTGAAAAAACCGGCCTGCTTGATGAAGACTTTTTCATGTATGGGGAAGATATCGATCTGAGCTACCGGATTACCAAAGCCGGATACAAAAATTATTATTATCCGGATGCGCGCATCATTCACTACAAAGGCGAGAGCACTAAAAAGTCGAGTGTCAATTACGTTTTTGTGTTTTACAATGCCATGGTGATCTTCGCCCGTAAGCATTTTTCACAAAAAAACGCCCGGCTTTTTTCCGTACTTATCCATCTGGCTATATATTTAAGGGCAGGAATTGCATTACTTTACAGGCTACTGAATAAATTGCTACTTCCTCTTACCGATGCAGCGGTCATTTACGCCGGAACCCTCCTGATTGTTGATTACTGGGAAAGCAATGTCATTTATACCGTTGGTGGTCATTACCCGCCCTTATTTCTGTTTGGGGTGCTGCCGGCTTACATTTTCATCTGGCTGTTTTCGGTGCTGATAGCAGGAGGCTACGACCCGCCTCTTCGGTTGCGAAGAATTTTAACCGGCCTGCTTGCAGGCACCGTTGCAATCCTGGTTCTATATGCCCTTCTGCCTGCTGACTTTCGTTTCTCAAGAGCATTGATCATTCTGAGCGCTATTTGGGGTATGCTTTCCATGACTGGAATTCGATTTGTCCTGGACCTTGCCGGATTTAAAAATTTTAAAATCGGGGCTAATCCCAACAAGCGGTATGCCATCGTGGGCGATACCGATGAATCGGAAAGGGTAGCAGATTTATTGAGAAAAACACTTGTAAATCCCGGGTTTATCGGTCGGGTTGGCATAAAAGATACCAGAAAAAATTCTGACGGATTTATTGGCAACATCGCTCACCTTGCCGATATTATCAGCATCTATAAAATTGATGAAGTCATTTTTTGCGCCCGCGATATTCCGGCACACCGCATCATCGACACTATGAGCCAGTTGCACCGGAGCCAGGTTGATTTTAAAATAGCCCCTCCCGAAAGCCTTGCCATCATAGGCTCAAACTCCATCAGCACCTCGGGCGACCTCTACGTAATTGACATCAATTCCATCAGCAAAATAAACAACCGCAGGAATAAACGGATTTTCGACATTGCACTTTCAGTTATTTTGCTCCCGGCCAGTCCCTTGCTGATGTGGATCACCAAAAATCCGCCGGTGTTTGTATTGAATATTTTCAGGGTGCTGACAGGCCTGCGAACCTGGATTGGCTATGCACCTGTATCAACCCCGGGTTCAGCCATGCCTTCCATCCGACAAGGCATACTCAACCCTACCGATCTTTTTCCCAACCGGAAAATAGATACGGAAACAGCAGGAACCCTGAATATGCTTTACGCACGGGATTACCGAATAACCAATGACCTGAACATTATTCTCAGGGGATTTCGCAGGCTGGGCAGGCTGTAATGCGTAGAATGTGAAACCTTTTTTATTGAAGTTTGTTAAATACGTCAACTAAGAACCACCAATTTTCAGCAACTTTAATAGGTTGCTGGAGTAAATTAAATGAATGCTATGGCAAAATTTGAAGTAATAATGCCCAAATTGGGCGAAAGTATTATCGAAGCTACAATTACCAAATGGATCAAAAACCCGGGCGATCAAATCGAAGAAGATGACCCGATCGTTGAAATTGCCACCGATAAGGTTGACTCTGAAATCCCTTCGCCGGTTGAAGGAAAACTGGTTAAAGTATTGTTTAATGAAGGCGATGTGGTTCCTGTCGGCAAGGTAATTGCCATTATTGAAACCGATCCTGGTGCTGCAGTTGAAGAAAGCGAACCCGCTTCAGCCCATGCAGGTGAAGCTGTTTCAGAAGTTCCTGCTGAAATAGCAGCTGTTGCAGATAAACCTATTGAAGAATCTATCGAAAACAATGCAGGCCGGTTTTATTCGCCACTGGTAAAAAATATTGCCAAAACCGAGAACATTGACCAGGCCGAACTCGATAAAGTGCCCGGGACAGGCAAAGATGGCCGGGTTACAAAAGAAGATTTAATGGCCTACCTGAAACAGCGTGGATCCGCCCCTGCCCCTGCTGCTGCACAGACTCCTGCCAGTGTGGCTATGCCAAAAGCTGCAGCCCCGCAGGTAACTGCATCTACAGGCGACGAAATCGTTGAAATGGACCGCATGCGCAGGCTGATTGCCGATCACATGGTGATGTCAAAACAGGTTTCGCCTCATGTTACCTCATTTATTGAAGTCGATGTCACCAATATGGTAAAATGGCGAGATCGGGTTAAAGCCGATTTTCAACAGCGCGAGAAGGAAAAAATCACCTTCACCCCGATCTTTATTGAAGTAGCCGCCCAGGCGCTTAAAGATTTTCCTGGTGTGAATGCTTCGGTTGATGGTTACAAAGTCATTCTGAGGAAAAATATCAATATTGGAATGGCCGCTGCCCTGCCCAATGGCAACCTGATTGTTCCGGTTATTAAAAATGCCGATCAGAAAAACCTGCTTGGCCTGGCTAAGGATGTGAACAGCCTGGCCAACAAAGCCCGGGCGAACAAGCTTGAACCAGACGATATCTCCGGCGGAACCTTCACCATAACCAACCTTGGCACCTTTGGAAGCATCACCGGCTCACCGATTATCAATCAGCCGCAGGTGGCTATTCTTGGACTGGGTGTTATAAAAAAGAAACCGGTGGTTCTTGAAACACCTGAAGGGGATGTGATTGCGATCCGACACATGATTATCCTTTCTTTGGCTTACGACCACAGGGTAGTGGATGGCGCTCTCGGCGGAAAATATCTGCAAAGGATGCAGCAACTGCTCGAAAGTTTCGATACCAATCGCAGCATTTAACCTTAAAAAAGCCTAATTTAGCGGCACCATGGAAGAATTCCGTGGTGCTTTTTTTTATCTGATAATCATGAAACTGAATTTAACCAGGCCTCTGGCCATGTTCGATCTGGAAACAACCGGTGTTAATATCGGCTCGGATCGGATTGTTGAAATATGCATCATAAAAGTACATCCCGATGGCCATGAGGAAGTCCTGACCCGGCGGATAAATCCCGGAATACCCATTCCTGCTGAGGTAACCGCAATCCATGGAATCACCGACGATGACGTTAAAAATGAACCAAAGTTCGCTGAACTTGCCTCTACCATTGCCCGGTTTCTGACCAATTGCGATATGGGTGGCTATAACTCCAATAAATTTGATGTACCCTTGCTGGTCGAGGAATTTCTGCGTACGGAAATTGACTTTGACCTGAAAGGCAGACGTTTTGTTGATGTGCAGAATATCTTCCATAAAATGGAACCCCGCACCCTGAAAGCCGCCTATAAGTTTTATTGTAATGAGGATTTGAAAAATGCCCATTCCGCCGAAGCCGATACACGCGCAACTTACGAAGTTTTACTTTCGCAGATCGGGCGCTACGAAGGTGTTGAATATGCCGATAAAGATGGCAAAACGAGCACTCCGGTAACCAACGACATAAAGGCTTTGCACGAGTTTTCGTTCCATAACCGCAATGCCGACCTAGTCGGGCACCTCATCTTTAACCCCAAAAACCAGGAAGTATTTAACTTTGGAAAGCATAAAGGCAAATCTGTTGAGGAAATATTCAGCAATGAACCATCTTACTACGACTGGATGATGAAATCTGATTTCCCGCTTTCAACCAAAAAAGAGATTACAGCCATTAAGCTGCGTGGTTTTAATAAAAATTCGGTTAAAATCTAAAGACTATGGGTTGTGATAAAGGAAGTTAAAGAGCAATGTCTAATTTCTAATTTCTAATTTCTAATGTATAATGTACACATAATCAGGCGTCTTACTTCTGACCTCTGACCTCTGACTTCGGTCCCTGAGCTCTTGTCGAAGGGCTGACTTCTTACTTTTTACTTCTGCTCCCAAATAAAACAAAACCAGACAATTACAAAAGCCGGAATTCTATGAAAATAATCTGCATTGGCCGCAACTACCAGGAGCATGCACGCGAGCTGAACAATCCGGTTCCAACCGAGCCGGTATTTTTTATGAAACCTGAATCAGCGCAATTGCGTAATAACCAGCCATTTTTCTATCCTGAGTTTTCGAAAGAGATTCATTATGAAGCTGAATTGGTGTTGCACATTTGCAAGGTTGGCCGCAACATTCAGGAACAGTTTGCCAGCAGCTATTATGATGGTATTGGCGTTGGCATCGACTTTACCGCCCGCGACCTCCAGCAGAAAGCCAAAGAAAAAGGCCTGCCCTGGGAAATGGCCAAAGCCTTCGATTTCTCGGCACCTGTAAGCAAATTTCTCCCGGTTTCCGCATTTCCGGACCTTAACAACATTCAGTTCGGACTGTATAAAAACGGCGGGATTGTGCAGGATGGCAATTCGCGCGATCTGATTTTTTCCTTTGAAACTGTTATTGCTTATGTTTCGAAGTTTGTAACCCTGAAACAGGGCGATTACATCTTCACCGGAACCCCGGCCGGCGTTGGTCCGGTTATAATCGGTGACCGGTTGGAAGCCTTCATCGGCGATAAAAAATTATTGCTTTGTAATATACGATAAACCTGAACGTTCCTGCTAAATGAGCAGATTGACTTTACCCGGAATATTTAAGAAACCATTCTGGAAATGGCTATTATCCGGTATCTTATTTTTGCTGATTTACTTTCTGTTGGTCAATCATGCTGAAAATAATCATCAGTATGAATTTGGCGACTGGAAATCAGAAATTTATGCCGATAAATCCGGATATTACATTTATCTCCCTGCTACTTTCATTTATGGTTTTCACCAGGCACCTTATCCGGATAGTATTGATTTTAAGCTTGGTAACGGATTCGGATTTGTCAATGGCAAAATGTTTACCAAATATACGTATGGTGTTGCATTGTTGACAACCCCATTTTTTCTGACAACCCATCTGGCGCGGGTTTCAAAAGATTTGGAGGCGAATGGCTTTTCCAGTGAGTACCTGAACTTCACCTATTATGCGTCTGTCTTTTATCTCTTAGCCGGATTATGGGCTTTGCTGACCTTTCTCAGGCGCCGCTTCTCGCTCTACGCATCCATCCTTACGATCGTTCTCCTTGCTTTCGCGACCAATCTATACTACTACACATTCCAGGAAGCGCTTATGTCGCATGTCTATTCATTCGCTTTGTTCTCCTTTATGCTTCTGCTAACGGATAACTATTGGAAAAAGCAAAACCGATGGACCCTTGCCGGGATCGCATTTGCATCTGCATTGATAGTTCTGATTCGTCCGACCAATGCTATTGTCCTGTTCGTTGTTTTATTGCTTGATGTAAAAATGGCATCTCAGTTAAAAGAGCGGCTGCGAATTTTACTTTCAGTCGGCAACGCGCTGATTTTATCGGGACTGTTTCTGCTTTTATGGATCCCCCAGATGGCATACTGGAAGTTTATGTCGGGCAGTTTCCTTTTCTATTCATACAAAGGCGAAGGTTTTACCAATTGGCTGAACCCGCAGATTTTGGAAGTACTCTTTGCACCAAAAAACGGGCTTTTCATCTACGTACCGGCATTTGTGCTGGTAATTGCAGGATTGATATTGATGATTTTCAGGAAAGATACCAACCGATGGCTGGTCGGGGCTATTTTTATAGTTCAGTTGTACCTGGTTTCGTCATGGCACATGTTTTTCTTTGGTTGTAGTTTCGGACAACGGTCCTTCGTTGAATTTCTAGCCCTTTTCAGCATACCACTTGCAACGTTATTCAATTTATCATTCAGGCCTGTTAAAATTATTTTCACGATTTTTATCGTGTTGATTTCAGGCTATCTGATCTTCTTCAACCTGAGACTTTCAGCCACTTATGCCAGATGTTTTGATGCAAAAGCCTGGGAATGGGAAATATTCAGGCACCATCTGGTCAGGGCAAAGGTTTTCCCATTACCCGAAAACACATTTTCGTGGAAGAATGATTTTGAAATGGCCAATACTTACAGCACTGCCGGAATAAACATCAATAAAGTCAACAATGCCTTCAGCGGAATACGCGTAAATGCGCTGAAGGGAAACAGCAGATTTTCTGATGGTTTTGAAATCGATCTTAGTGAACTTTCACAAGGAAAGATTTTCACAGTGACGACTTCGATGCAATTCTTCTTCAACAAGTTTCCGGAAGATGCTTCGTTTGTTTGCTCTGTTGTTAAAAACGACACAACCGTTTTCTTTGAATCGAAGCGTTTACCGATGGACAATGAAACACCGCTAAAAAACTGGAACCGGATAGAAGTAACATTCGAAATTCCTTTCCTGAAACCGGAAGGAAAACTAAGGGCTTATCTGATGACAAGCAAAACCGAAGATCTGCTGATCGATGACTTCGAGGTAAAAATCTGTTCAGAGAAATAGAATGGAAAACCTTAGCGGGGCTTCATAAGAATGCAATATCACTGATAACCTCTGTCCCGGCAGCTTTGTTAAGCATTTTCACCAATTTGGTCCGGGCATAACCCAATTCCTGGCGCAGGGCCGGAGAATTGAGCTTAACATAAAGAATCTTATTTTTAATATAGAGATGCGTGGTTTCACGCGCGATCATCTTACCAACCACCTGGTCCCACAAACCAATGACCTTTGCCTGGTTTAACTTGTCACCAATATGGTAAGCCGCAATCAATTCCTCGATTACCTCCCTTATTGTTTGGTCATTCGACAATCGACTTACCATTTCATCTCCTTATATTTGGCTAAATTACAATTATGATTATTCAACAACATATACCTTTCCGGCAACAACCCCAAACACGCGGTGATCGGTCACTGTAGTTGCAAATATATGATTAATACGCTCGGGTTGGGTATCGGTTATAAAAACCTGCCCGAAACTATTTTCTCCCACCAGACTGATAATCCTGTCAACCCGATTGCTGTCAAGCTTATCGAAAATGTCATCAAGCAGCAAAATCGGTTTATAGTTTTTTACTGATCGTGTATATTCAAACTGAGCTAATTTAATGGCAACGACAAACGACTTCTGCTGGCCCTGTGAGCCAAATTTCTTCACCGGATAACCATCGATCAGAAATTCCAGGTCGTCCTTATGAATACCGGAAGTTGTGTACCTGGCAGCCAAATCGCGCTGGAGGTTGACTTTGAGCAGTTGATCCATTTTCGAATCCCTGAGGTCTGAATTATAGATTATGCCAACCTGCTCTTTTCCCTGACTGATAAACTTAAAATACTTATTGAACACAGGCAGAAATCCATCAAGAAATGCCTGCCGCCGGTCAAAGATACGCGCGGCTGGACCTTTCATCTGTTCGTCCCATATTTCAATGGAAGCCTCATCGAAATATCTTTTCTCGCCAAATAGTTTAAGCAAAGCATTCCGCTGGGCCAAAGCTTTGTTATAGACCATCAAATCGTCGAGATACAACCGGTCGAACTGTGAAATAACCGAATCGATATATTTACGCCTCAGTTCGCTCCCTTCATTGATCAGGTCGCGGTCGTAGGGAGAAACCATCACCAGCGGAAATTCCCCAATGTGATCGGCCATCCTGTCGTACTCCTTAACGTTGATCCTGAACTGCTTTTTAAAATTGCGTTTCTGGATGCAACTCACATCATCCGTACCGGTACCGTTTCTCACAAATTGGCCATGGATAGCAAAAAAATCCGTATTGTGCCTTATATTCTGGCTATCAATCAGGTTGAAATAACTCTTCGTAAATGACAGGTAATGAATGGCATCCAGCAGGTTGGTTTTACCGGCCCCGTTACTGCCGGTAAAGCAATTGATCTTCTCGGAGAACTCCAGCGAAGCTTCCTCGTAATTTTTAAAATTGAATAACGTCAGCTTTTTAAGGTACATTCTTTCAGGATAAGATCATTGCTTCGATTTCAGATGCTATCTTTTGCATCAGCCATACCGGTGTGGATGTTGCACCGGAAATTCCAATGGTAGAAGCGCCGTTCAACCATTCCGGCATCAGTTGACCAGTTCCTGAAACGCCGAAGGTACGTGGATTTGCACTTTTACTTACACCATACAGGTACTTCCCGTTTGAACTTTCGCTTCCGCTAACAAAGATAATCACATCGTGCGAAAAGGCAAACTTTTCAAGTGCGGGGGCACGCCTACTCACCTGACTGCAAATGGTCTGGTGAATTACAACGTCAGGTTGATCTGAACCGGAATTGGAGGCCCGGGATAAAATGGCGTCACAAATCTCCCGGTAACTGTTAAGACTGGAGGTGGTTTGTGAAAAAACCCTCAGTGGTTTCGTAAAATCAGTAGAATCCAGTTGATCCAAATTACTGATGACGCTGGCATTTCCCAAAGTGTTACCAAGCAATCCAACAACTTCGGCATGGCCGGGTTTACCATAAATAATAACTGAACCACCAACTGCCAACATCTCCTCTGAAGCCTTCTTTACTTTTTGCTGTAACCGCAACACGACCGGACATGTGGCGTCAGTCAATATAACGTGTTTCTGTTCCAATGCATCAAAGGTCGTTGGTGTCACACCATGAGCCCGGATAAGCGCACGTCCGCCTTCTTTAACCTCTTCTGCACCATCAGGATCAAGAGCTATCAGGCCTTTTTGTTTAAGCCGGCTCATCTCCGCCTCATTGTGAACGATTTCTCCAAGGCAAAACACATCACCGGCTTCATCCAGCAAATGCTCTACTGCTTCAATCGCACGCTTAACCCCTGAACAGAAACCTGCTGAGGGATCAATTTCGACTAATGGCCTGACAATATCCATATTGCAAAAGTAATTAATCAAATACATTTTCACTGGCAATACTTCAACCAGCAAAATTTATTAAATTTACATCAACCAAAAAAATTGCCAAAATATGAATACCGCAGTACAGACGTTGCATGCAACGTCTGCGGTATTCAGAGCCGTTACATGCAACGGCTCTGCGGTATTCATATCGGCAATATCATTAATTCATATTTTCTATGGACAAAAACCGTTTCAACAACAAATACCGCATCCCATCAACGCGCGCTAAATGGTGGGATTACCGATCATCAGCACCTTATTTTATAACAATCTGCACTAAGAACATGAAACATCTATTCGGAATTATCAAAGATGGTGAAATGCATCTGAACCAGCTTGGGACATTCGCACATAACTGCTTCGAAGAAATCCCTGATCATTTTCCATTTGCTCAAATCATCAATTTCGTAATAATGCCAAACCATGTGCATGGACTCATTCAAATACAAAAATCTGTTGAATCTATATATCCTGAATTAAATCCTGAGCCGGATGCAACATACCGTTCAGTCAAAGATGAATCCAAAGCAATCATCTCCCCGAAGAAAGGGTCTTTGGCCTCTATCGTTCGATCATATAAATCAGCGGTAACAAAATACGCAAATGAAAATAATATTCCATTTGCATGGCAGGGACGATTTCACGATCATATTGTACGGAACGACGGGCAATTGAAACGAATATCCGAATACATCAGCAACAATCCGAAGCAATGGGATAAAGATAAATTTCGGGAATGAAGGTATCTGTATATCTAACTGGAAATATAGCTGAAAATACTTCCTATTTCCCGCTTCCGGCGAAATCGGCGGGATTAAAGGCAATGCTGAACAAATTGGGCGAACCAGCCAGGTGATAGGCTGAACGGGCATAGCTGAAGTTAAACTTCGAAACCCTGAACCCAAATCCCCAGGAAAAACCAACCGTACCACGTTTACTCTCAACTTTCATTTCCTGGCGGCGTTGATAATTATAACCTAACCGGAAACTGAAGTTGCGGGAAGGCACAAACTCACCACCAATCACCAAGTGCCGGAAAGCTTTATCGGTAAATTCACCGGCTTTGCTCTGTTTCTTAACTTCGCCCGTGAAAGGATCGACCACGTTTTCATCGGGATCATCATAGGTAAGATCCCATTTCTGAAGGTTGGTCAGTAAAACAGAATATCTGAACGGAAGGTGTTTTAGTTTTTTAGATAAACCAAATTGCAGCTCAAACGGCAGAGGTTCAGTATTCCCGGGCGTGTAAGTAGTCAATTGGCGCCCAATATTCCTGGCAATCAGCGATGCGGTGAACCCGCTTTTTGCATGATAACTACCGGCAACATCAACGGCCATTCCAAATGAATTATAGGTTTCAAGACTTGAACTAATGGCCTTTAGATTTGCGCCGATACTAAACAGCGAATCGAGCCTCCGGCCCCAGCCAAGCACAAATGCCAGCTCATTTCCTGTAAATTCACCGGCATTCTCATCCAAAATTCCCGTTTCATCAGCATAAGTAAACTTACCGTAATTCAGGTACTGCATGGTGGCAGCAAAACTGCCTGCTTTCTCAAAAGTGCGGGAATAACTGGCAAAACCGTAATTGATATCTGCAAAATAATCAACATAATTTAAGGAAATGCCGTTGTGCATCTCTTTGCTGATCATCGATGGATTGTTCAATCCGACAGCGAGGTCATTATCGGCAATCGCAACAAAGTTTCCTCCCAAAGCTGCAACCCTCGGCGAATTAGGCAGGTTGAGAAACCGATAAGTGCTGTTACCGCCTATTTGCGCATAAATTTCGGAAACGTTCAGGAGCAGGATGCCAGATAGCAGAATAAAAGCGAATAATCTTTTAGTCACGGGATGGATGTTAATTATTTAATTGGTCAGTTAAATGGTATGCAGGGTAACAAAATATGGAATTTAAACGCCGGACTTCCCGCTTTATTGCAGCTTCGGATAAATAAAACCACAAAATACAGATTAGTTGTAGCAGTCATATACAACTGATTTCCATTATCGCTGATTAAAAATTTAACACCGGCAAGAAAATCCTTGCCGGTGCTGAATAAATTCTAAACGGCATCAACCACTTACCTGCTTCCTGATCAGGTTCAAAGCGCTCCCGGCCCTGAACCACTCAATCTGTGCTGCGTTGTATGTGTGGTTTACAAAAATGGATTCTTTGGTTCCATCAGCATGCGCCAGTAAAATAATTAAAGATTTTCCGGGCACAAACGAAGTGAGTCCAATTACTGAAATTATATCATCTTCACGGATTTTATCGTAATCGGATTTATCGGCAAAGGTCAGCGCCAGCATCCCCTGTTTCTTCAGGTTGGTTTCATGAATGCGGGCAAATGATTTTACCAAAACGACTCTGACACCCAGATGCCGGGGCTCCATGGCAGCGTGCTCACGTGAAGAACCTTCCCCATAGTTTTCATCGCCAATGACAATCGAACCAATTCCACGGGACTTATAATCTCTGGCAACAGCCGGTACTGCATCGAAATTACCGGTCAGATTGTTTTTAACGAGGTTTGTTTGCTCGTTAAAATAGTTAATGGCCCCAATCAGCATATTATCTGAAATATTGTCGAGATGTCCACGGAAGCGGAGCCACGGGCCGGCCATTGAAATATGGTCGGTGGTGCATTTCCCTTTTGCTTTTATGAGTAACCGAAGATTCTCAATATCTTTCCCATCCCATGCGGGAAAAGGAGCAAGCAACTGCAGCCGTTTTGAGTCGGGGCTGACCACTACCTGAACCGAATTTCCATCAGCAGGTGGTGCAACATAGCCCGGATCCTTTACATCAAAGCCGTTTGGCGGCAATTCAAGCCCTTCCGGCAGGTCTAATTTAACCCATTCACCATCTTCATTCTGAAGCTTATCCGTTAAAGGATTAAAGGTGAGATCCCCGGCAATGGTCATGGCTGTTACAATTTCCGGTGAAGCGACAAATCCGTGCGTATTAGGGTTTCCATCATTCCGCTTGGCAAAATTCCGGTTAAAGGAGGTAATAATCGAATTCTTTCTTTCGGGATCGTCTGAATGTCGTTTCCATTGGCCGATACAAGGGCCGCAGGCATTGGCCATCACCACTCCGCCGATATCGCCGAAAACCTTTAACAGTCCATCGCGCTCGGTGGTATAACGGATCATTTCAGAACCCGGCGTGATGATAAATTCAGATTTAACCTTTAAGTTCTTTTCAATGGCCTGCCTGGCAACAGAAGCTGCCCTTGTAAGGTCTTCGTATGAGGAGTTGGTGCATGATCCGATCAGTCCAACCTCCAGTTTCTGAGGATAATTCTTCTCCTTAACAATCTTTACAAACTCAGAAATCGGGTAAGCGGCATCCGGTGTATATGGCCCGTTGATGTATGGTTCGAGTTCAGAAAGGTTAATCTCTATCAATTGATCATAATACTTTTCAGGATGCAGATAAACATCCTCGTCAGACCGCAGGTCGGCTATAATCTGGTCGGCCATCTCTGCAATCTCTTTGCGCCCGGTTTCAGCCAGATAAACACTCATTTTTTTATCGTAACCGAAAATTGAAGTCGTAGCCCCGATTTCAGCCCCCATATTGCAGATGGTACCTTTACCGGTAGCTGAAATGGCATCAGCACCATCACCAAAGTATTCAACAATGGCCCCGGTTCCTCCTTTAACAGTGAGAATACCCGCTACTTTCAGGATAACATCCTTGGCAGATGCCCAACCATTCAAACGACCAGTCAGCCTGACACCAATCAGTTTAGGCATCTTCAGTTCCCAGGCCATTCCGGCCATAACATCTACGGCATCGGCCCCTCCTACCCCAATGGCAATCATGCCTAAACCGCCGGCATTCACTGTATGGGAATCGGTACCAATCATCATTCCACCTGGGAAAGCATAATTTTCGAGTACTACCTGATGAATTATACCTGCACCGGGTTTCCAGAAGCCGATTCCGTACTTATTGGAAACGGATTGAAGGAAATCAAAAACCTCCCTGCTCTGTTCCAATGCGAAATCAAGGTCAGCCTTTGCTCCCACACTGGCCTGAATCAGGTGGTCACAGTGTACGGTAGATGGAACCGCGGTTTTGCTTCGGCCGGCATTCATAAACTGCAACAGGGCCATTTGAGCCGTTGCATCCTGCATGGCCACCCTGTCGGGTGCAAAATTCACATAATCTTCGCCACGCTTGAAAAGCATTGTTGAATGCCCATCAAACAGATGGGTATAAAGTATTTTCTCACTTAAAGTAAGCGGCCTGCCCATAAGATTTCGGGTTGCATTTACTTTTTCAGGCATCGGGGCATAAACCTTCCGGATCAAATCAAGGTCAAACAGCATAATTTTTAAGTTTCATTGGGGGATTGAAAAAAAAGAAATCTGAAACAAATAGTACATGTTTCAGGATATGAAGATATGTAAATGTTTGCAGATGCAAACCTGTGGAGTTTTTCATAAAACGTCAGAATAACATTTTAAGGGGTGATTTGTTTGGCAGTCAGGAAATTGGTCTTACAGGTTATTTTCCTATTCGCCCTTATCACCGACAAAATAATCGTTTTTATCTTTAAACAGGACATTAAAGGTAGTCAAACTGCCATAAATGCGGGTAATGTATTGCTGAATGTTAACTTTATCCTCATCACTTAAGGCACTGGAATTCACCCGCTGCTCAAGTACCCTCAGTCGGTCGCGCACCATAACGATCTTGTGAAAGAATGCATCGATCGGAATCTCTTTTTCCTTGAGGGAGGTGTCGCCCGGGTACAGAACCATACGCCCTCCTGTCCATCGTTGACCCATCGGAATGGTTTCCTGCAGATCAGTAAAGCGGCGGAGTACCCGTATCAGACTCTTTTCCATTTTTTCATACGTAGCAAGATCGGAAGGGGTTTCAACAGCTTCCATCACCCTGAGGCCCTGAAAGTCGCGTTGTATAATCCGGGTGCCATTCTCAATAAAGGTTATCTCCCAGGCATCTGTTCGCACCTGAATGATAACGCCCTTACCAAATTGCGGATGCTCAACCCGTGAGCCAATCCCTAAAACTGTTTCTTCCATAAAACCTGTTAATTATAGTTTGGTGAAATAGAGTTTAAATGGGTGTGAATTTCAATGACCTGTGGAATGGCCTGGCTATGGTCACCATTAAAAATCACATAATCAGCCTGTTCTAATTTTTTCTCCTCAGGCCATTGCTTATTTATCCTGTCAAGCACCTGCTGTCTGGTCATTGCGTCGCGTTTAACAACTCTTGAAATCCGCTCCTCAACCGGGGCTGCCACTACAATAATTTTGTCGAAAAAAGTGGAAAAGCCCGATTCGTAAATGATGGCAGCTTCCTGCATGATATAAGGTACATTAACTTGATTATCAATCCATTTTCTGAAATGCTCCCGAACGCGGGGATGAATAACAGAATTTAACCATTTGAGTTTTTCACCATCAGTAAAAACTTCCGCTGCCAGTGCCTTCCGGTTTATAAACCCATTAGGCCCCGCTAAGCTTTTGCCAAAATGATCAGTAACCAAATGAATAACTTCCTGCTGATCAAGTATCTTTTTAGCTTCCTCATCAGACATATAAACAGGAATACCAAGCACACGAAACACTCCCGCAATAGTGGACTTTCCGCTTCCGATGCTTCCTGTAAGGCCAACTTTAAGCATAAGGTTTTGTTCAGATTACAAACATAAACTTTTTGCCGCAAACTGCAAAGACAATATGGTGGTTTCTATATGTCTGAGTGCAGGAAACTCCTCCTGGCTGAAATTACTTCATAATCAGGAATTCCACCTTTTCAGGGTCAATCCGGATAATTTTTACAAATCTGGGTTTGCGAAGGACCTCAACAGCTACCCGGTTATTCCCTGATTTAACAGCAGTCTCGTAATCCACAACGGCTGTAATCAACGAAGGATCAAGTCTCTTGTAATCGCGCATGGCTACCCGGCAGGTAATCTTTACCTTCTCGGGAAATGTACGGTACGATACCGACTTACCATCCGAAAAGAGGCTGACAGGCACTGTAATGTCAGCTTCTGTAAACTTCTCAACATTAAGTGTGACAGTAACACTATCAACCGAAAGTTTAACAGCCGGTTTTGTTTGTGGTAAAACCAATCCCAGCGTTATGCTATAATTCGAATTCAGGTTTCGGATAGCCTTCTTTTCAGTGTTTATATAGGCAATGGTATCAACAATTTCCTCAAGACCGGAAATCCATAATGAATCCGGCCTTATTTCAATGGAATCGTAAAGCTGGTATTGCCGGGTAAAATCAAGCGAAAGAACAGCATGAACAGGTATCCGTTTCCGAAAACTTTTCCGGAAGGTAAAATGCAGGGTATCTGTATCTAAACCTATTAATTTCGAGCCAGGGGGAAGTTGATTTGAAATGGATTTCAGCAATCCTGATGTTCTGATAATGCCGGAGTAATCCTCGTCGTTGTGGTGCAATCTGATTTTTGACAAATCAACAACAACCGTGTTATTCCGTCTGAAAAGCATCCTTGAATAAAGGTCAAGGCCCTTTGCATTGAGCGTCAGCGTAATTACAGAATCGGGATTCGCAATCAGTATCTTACCATCCGGAATATTCTCCGGGATTACCCGGTATTTGACAGGAGCTTCATATTCCCGCGTAAGTTTGATCAGCCCCCACATTAAAGTGGATAAAGAAACACAAACCAAAAAAACGGAAAACCGATTGCGCAGTCTCCCGTCTTTTGGTCGTTTAATCCCGGATAGCAAAGCAAACAATATTTTTCTCACCTGCCCCTGAATTTGATTTATTTATTCCGGCCTATGGCCTGACCTTATTTTTGCTGGTTTGCAAGTTGATCAGCCGCATCGCCGGCCACTGCCGATTTTTCAATCCTTAAGCGCGAAGTATCCTCCACTTCAATCGTAAAGGTTGTTTCCTGAACCTCAACAATTTTTCCGTGGATTCCGCCAATGGTAATGATTTTGTCGCCTTTTTTCAGCGCTTCGCGGTATTTTTTCAGATCCTTGGCTTTCTTTGACTGCGGCCTGATGAAAAAGAAATAGAAAACGACCATGACCAGGCCAAGGAAAATCAGTGACTGATAGCCACTTCCTGAATCTCCCGAAGGAGCCATTAAAATAATTGATGAAAGCATAGTGTTGGGTTATTTGGTTTATGATTATTTGATTTCTTCAGGCAGAATTATTTCTGCTTTAATTCTGATTACCTGAGTACTTGGTTGTGTGTTGCTGTTGATGGTTACCGTTTTGTTCTGATACCCCCTTCGCCCTTCGCTGTCAAATTTGACATCGATTTTATGGCTTTCACCTGGTTTAACAGGTGTTTTAGGGAAGTCAGGAACGGTACAGCCGCATGAAGAACTTACGTTTGATATTATCAGATCCGATTTCCCGGTATTCGTGAATTTGAACCCGAAGGATACTTTTTCGCCTTGTATTACACGTCCAAAATCATGAAAATCAGACTCAAACTCTAATACCGGCATTTTATCAGCATCAATGGTACCACTGGCCGAATTCGGATTTTTAACGATATCTGATGGCAAAAGATCTTTATCAGACTGTTTTGGTTTGCAGGATATTATAAAAAAAGCACAAACGATTATTACAGAAAATGGTAATCGGAGAAAAGAAAATATTTTCATTTATCAGCAAATTAAAAACTCAGTCTGGTTGAGGTTGCAAAATTAGATAAAAATCCCATACCGGAAAGGAGGTTGTTGCGCCTTGTAAAATGGAAAGGATAATTGCCGGCAACCATACTAAATCACCGATAAATCCCTGATCATGTAAACATCGTAATCACCAAGGTATTTGAATCCGGCCTTCCTGTAGAGGTTAAGGGCAACATGGTTTTCACGGTGGACTTCTATTTTAATCTGGAAGCCATCTTTTTCAGCCAGATAAAGTGATTTCTCGAGTAAAATCTTCGACAATCCTTTGCCACGCCAAGGCTCTGATATTCCAAAATGGTGCAGATAAGTCCTTCTGCAATCATTGGTCATCCATGAAGTACCTGCAACTATGCCTTTTTCATCGGTCATCACAAGCAGGTGGCCGCCTGCATTCAGAGTATCTTCAATAATATTGAGGGTATCGCCCCGGTGCCTTCCTCCCAACCCATTTGCATTCCAGAAAATTTCAACAGCAGGGTAATCTGCTTGTGTAAAATCACGAATTACAAATCCATCAGGTAGAACTGCATTACTCGAGTAGGCCACGGCCGGTTTTCTTTAATACACCTTCTGCTTTCAGGTCTGTCACTAGTTTGTCAAGAATTCCGTTGATAAATTGCTTGCTCTTGGGGGTACTGTATTCTTTCGAAATCTCGATGTATTCATTTATGGTAACCTTCACGGGAATGGACGGAAATTCCAGAAACTCAGTCAGGGCCATTTTTATGAGGATTACGTCGAGTACAGCAATTCGCTCAATTTCCCAGTTTTGCGCCCGCTCAGATATGAGCGCTGCACTTTCGCTGCTCTTTATGATTGTTTTTCTGAAAAGCTTCAACACAAAATCATTGATCAGATCGTCGCCTTCTTCATCAGGGCTAACCATCAAAAGCGGTAGTTCTTTATATTCATCGAATGTAACATCCCACTTTTTGATGGTTTTGGCTATCATCATAGCAGAAGTGTCAATATCGTCAGCCCAGTTGATGTTTTTCTCCTCGAATATACTGATAAAGGCTTCGTTACTGAACATGACTTCACCCAGTAAATACAATAATATTTCTTTGTTATCGCGGTAAGACACAACGGAAGCACCCATGTATTTCTGGTAAGCTTCTGAATCTCTGAATAATATGAAGATTTTTCTGAAAATTTCCTGGTGATCCGACCAGTTTATCTTTAACCTGTTGATGTCTTTTCGCAGGTTTCTATTGACATCCAGTTGTATAAGAAGTTGATTTTCAATAAACCTTGTGTTGGGATTGATCTCTTCGGAGGTGGGAAGAAATTTTTGCCTAGCCTCTTCCATGCGGTTACGGGCAAAATCGCCGACTTCAAGCATCGCCGAAAGCAAATAAATGTATAGGTCGTATATGCTGTTGATTGCCGAAACCAGGCCCTTTTCGCTCAGGTTTAAATCATTTCCATTTGATTGAAAATAAGCATACAAGGCTTGCATAACCTTGATCCGTAAGTGCCGCCTGCTTAGCATGGGAATTCTATGTAAATGAACTGCATTCCTTTTCTTTTTCCTCCGCAAAAGTAATTATTTTGGCGATACAAGCGCATTTAGATTTTTCAGAACATTCCAATTCTTCCCCTTTCCGGATTATAATCCATACTATAATTCAATTAAACTTCCAAAATTTTAGTTTTTACAAATAAGGGTTGTCGTAATATCTGAAAACCCAGAACTTAATAAACAATTATTCTTACGATACTCCCGGACTTACAATTTTATTTATATTTTTGCGTTTGTCATTGAAAATAATTTGAAATTCCGACTAACATGGAAGAGTTTGACAACAAAGATCCGAAAGACGAAGTTTTCTCCAGGGCAGTAAGAGCTGGTAAAAGAACCTATTTTTTTGATGTTAAAGCAACCAAATCAGGCGAGTACTACATTACCATCACAGAAAGCAAACGCCGTTTCGACAACGACCTGGGTAAATTCATCTACGAAAAGCATAAACTGTTCCTTTATAAGGAAGATTTCGAAAAATTTGCTTTAGGTCTCAATCAAACAATTAATTTCTGCGAAACAGGAGAAGTGCCGGATGAAACTGACCTGATCGATGCTTTGGAACCCAACCTTCCTTCCGGGATTGATGATTTTGATTTTGAAGTAAAGTAGTCCCCGGAATTCATATTCTATTGATTCAGATTATTCTTTAACTGTCAGAACTGTTCCTGGCTGTATTCGTTTTCCTTTTCCCGCAGCGACCTGTTGCACCGAATCAATAAAGTTATTCACACCTGCCTTTGATTTCTTGGTAAAGGAATAAATAATTGTACCTTTGTAAATCCCTGGAAAGGGCTACTAAACTATTCACAAAAGACTGACTACAAAGCAACTACATACATAATGGGAAAAGTTATCGCGATAGCGAATCAAAAAGGTGGTGTAGGCAAAACAACAACTGCTATTAACCTCGGCGCTGCATTTGCTGTTCTTGAGCGTAAGACATTGATTATTGATGCCGACCCTCAGGCCAATTCAACTTCCGGGGTTGGTTTTGATCCTAAAAATATTAAAACAAGTATTTATGAATGCCTGATGGATGAAGTTGAACCGCAGGACATTATACTCTCTACCAGTACGCCGAACCTTTACCTGCTTCCTGCCCACATCGACCTTGTTGGTGCCGAGATTGAAATGATCAATCAACCCAACCGCGAAAAAATGATGCGCAAGGTGGTCAATAAAGTCAAAGACCATTACGATTTTATTGTGATCGACTGTTCTCCTTCCCTTGGGCTGATTACCGTGAATGCCCTGGTTGCAGCCGATTCGGTGGTTGTGCCGGTGCAATGTGAATATTTTGCTCTTGAAGGCCTCGGTAAACTATTGAATACCATTAAAATAGTTCAGGCACGGCTTAATACCAATCTTGATATCGAAGGTATTCTGCTCACCATGTACGATTCCCGGTTAAGGCTATCGAACCAGGTAGTCGATGAAGTAAAGGCTCATTTCCAGGATATGGTTTTCGAAACCATGATACACCGGAATACCAAACTTGGGGAAGCGCCCAGTTTTGGCGAAACGATCATCATGTTCGATATCAATAGTACAGGCGCCGTTAACTACCTGAACCTGGCCAGGGAAATACTGCAAAAAAATGAACTGACCAGATTAAAAGCATCTGAAAAACAAATTAACACTGAAAATGAATCCTAAGAAAAAAGCGCTGGGCAGGGGCTTAAGTGCCATTCTCGAAAGCCCCGAAACAGATATAACCTCAAAAGACATTTCAGGGAGCTTCGTCGTAGGCGCCATTGCCTTTATCCCTATTAGCCATATAGAATCCAATCCGTTTCAGCCACGCGAAGATTTTGAGCCTGAGGCGCTCAACGAACTGGCAGCTTCCATCAAAGAGCAGGGCATCATTCAACCCATCACCGTCAGGAAAATGGGTTATGATAAATACCAGCTTATTTCGGGCGAACGCAGGCTGAAAGCATCTAAAATAGCCGGGCTTGATGAAATTCCGGCTTTCATTCGTATTGCCAATGATCAGCAGATGCTCGAAATGGCACTGGTTGAAAACATTCAGCGCGAAAGCCTGAATGCACTTGAAATTGCCGTAAGTTACCAACGATTGATCGATGAATGTGATCTTACCCAGGAAGAATTGAGCCAACGGGTGGGGAAGAACAGAACAACCATCTCTAATTACATCCGCCTGCTGAAACTGCCGGCTGAACTACAGGTTGCCATCCGCGACAGCAAAATTACGATGGGTCATGCAAGAGCACTCATCAGCATTGAAGATGAGCCCACCCAGGTGACAATTTTACGAAATATTATTGTAAAGGATCTATCTGTACGTGAAGTTGAAGAAATTGTGCGCAATCTTAACCGCCAGCCGGCTCCCAAAAAATCACCGGAACTGAAAACGTTACCTGCAGAGATCGATCACAAAAGGATGAACATGGCTTCCAGGCTCAACACCACGGTCAATGTCCAGATGAGCAATAAAGGCAAAGGAAACATCGTTATAAGTTTTAACTCTCAGAAAGAACTTGAGCGCCTGCTGTCTGATCTGAACGGGTAGCCCAAAGGCAAATGAACCGGGCATGACATTTTTAACCCAAACGCTTTTCGGTATAAGGTTTTTACGGGCCATCTTTTTTCAAAAGGCGGTCTTTACTGTTTTAGTATTCATGCTTTCAATGGATTCCCTGTTGGCGCAGGACACCATTCCATATCTCCCCTCTCTCACTGTCGCTGATTCATTGCGGGCGGAACTGCACTCCGCTCATAAAGCAACCATCTACTCACTCATTTTGCCGGGTCTGGGACAGGCTTACAATAAGAAATACTGGAAAATTCCTGTAATTTACGTCGGGTTCGGAGCGCTTGCCTACAACTTCAAGATTAATAACGACGAAACTAAAAAATTCACCGAAGCTTACCGTTATGTGATCAATAAGGATTCATTTCCAACGAATAATGAGTACGTTATACGATACCCAGATCCAAATGACCTATTGCGCGGACGCGATTTCTACCGAAGAAGGGTTGAGCTTACCGTCATTTTTTCGGCAGTCTGGTATATTCTGAATGTTGTGGATGCCGCCGTAGATGCCCATTTCTTTGATTACGATATATCGGATGACCTGACACTCAGGGTGGATCCCGTTTTTATGATGCCCACCGGAAAACCCGACAGATTCGCCAATGGCCTGCGTCTGAGTTTGAACCTTTGAAAATCAATACAGAATTGAGAATTATAATTTCAGGATACGGCCGTATGGGCCACGAGATAGAAAAAATCGTCCGTGAACGGGGTCATTCTGTTGTGGCAACTCCGGACAACGAATCAGATTGGGAACACATCAGTCTCGGTCCCGAAATCTGCGATGTGGTCATTGACTTCAGCAGCCCGCATTCGGCATCACAGGTGGTCAATCATTGTCTGAATTCGAGCGTAGCCATTGTATCAGGAACCACCGGATGGCAGGCTGAACTTGAATTGTCAAAAGAGTTATGTAAAGTGAAGCAAGGCTCGTTTTTCTATGCGCCGAACTTTAGCATCGGCGTCAATATCTTTTTTGAAATCAACAGAACACTGGCCCGGCTTATTTCAGGGCATAACTACCACGCCCGTTTGGGTGAAATACATCATATTCACAAGCTCGATGCGCCCAGCGGCACAGCTATTGCCCTGGCCAACGGCATTATTGCAGAGCACCCTGATTATACAAAGTGGAAATCCGGCTCAGCAACAGAAAGTCAAACACTGCCGGTAAGCAGTGAGCGCATTGGTGAAGTACCCGGTACACACACGGTTGATTGGGTTTCTGAAACCGATACCATTGAAATAAAACACACAGCCCACAACCGTAAAGGTTTTGCAATGGGGGCAGTGCTGGCAGCCGAGTGGCTCGAAGGGCACAAAGGCTTTTACGGTATGGCTGATTTGCTCAATGCGGGCAGGTGAATTGATAAAAAGCGTAAGTTTGCAAACAATCATGGAGTTAACCCTGAGTATTTTTCAAAACTGATTTTATGTCACTTTCATTGATTTTGATCCTGTTATTCCTGTTCTTCCCGGTTTTGTTATGGAAAATTTTTGAAACTGCCGGAGAAGAAGGCTGGAAATCAGCAGTTCCTTTACTCAATTACTACCTCTGGCTGAGGATTATTAAACAGCCCCTCTGGTGGTTCATCTTCCTGATTATGCCGTTTATCAATGCCTTTATGGTTATGCTGATGGTCGTTGAAACGCTTAAATGCTACAAAATATACGATCTTGCTCAACAAGCGCTTGCTGTGCTTTTCCCCTTTATTTACCTTCCCTGGCTTGGTATTAAAAAACAAGCCGACTATGTAGAACCTGCAAACAGGGTAAAAATCAAAAAGACACCAATCCGCGAATGGGTCGATGCCATCATTTTTGCGGTTATCGCTGCAAGCATCATCAGGATATTTATGGTCGAAGCCTACACCATACCAACCTCATCTATGGAAAAGTCGCTGCTGGTCGGAGATTTCCTTTTCGTCAGCAAACTCAGCTACGGCCCGAAAGTGCCCAATACACCCCTCGCCTTCCCTTTCGTACACCATACTTTGCCCCTTACAGCTACAGCTAAATCTTATGTTGAATGGATCAAGCTGCCTTACTATCGTTTCCCCGGACTTACGACCATAAAGAACAACGATGTGGTGGTTTTTAATTATCCCGATGGCGATACGGTAGCCCTGAATGTTCAGAACCAGAGTTATTATGCATTGGTGAGGGATTACGGACGATACAGGGTGTGGAACGACAAAGCCAATTTTGGCGAGGTTGTTGCAAGGCCGGTTGACAAACGCGAAAACTATATTAAAAGGTGCATTGGAATACCGGGCGATGTGCTCGAAATTAAAGACCAGGTGGTTTATATCAATGGCAAAGTAGCCGATCTTCCGGCTCAGGCCCAGTTTAAATACATTATAAGAACTGATGGAACCAGGATCAATCCCAAGGCACTTGAAAAACTTGACATTACAGAAGAAATCTCCATGGCGGGCCCCAATGAAATGGTGATGACACTGACAAATGAAACTGCCGAAAAAATCAAAGGATTTGTCAATGTGAAAGAAGTCAGAAAAATAATCCAGCCCAAAGGTTTCTGGCAACCTTACATTTTTCCGTTTGATTCAGCCTTTCCCTGGAATGTAGATAATTTCGGACCGCTTGAAATTCCTAAAAAGGGAGTCACCGTTGCGTTAAATAGTAAAAATATTTTGTTGTATGCCCGGATTATCAAAGCTTATGAACTGAACGATCTTGAAATTAACGGCGAAACAATACTGATTAACGGGAAGCCAGCAACCAGCTATACATTCAAACTCGATTATTACTGGATGATGGGCGATAACAGGCACAACTCAGCCGACTCCCGGTTCTGGGGCTTTGTGCCCAATGACCATATCGTTGGGAAAGCTGTTTTTGTCTGGCTCTCACTCGATGGCAGCAAAAGCCTTTTCGGTGGTAAAATCAGGATAAATAAACTCTTCAGAACTATCAAATAAACTGAAAAACAAAATCAAGAATCATGGTTAAAGCAGAAATTCACACCGCTAAAGGTGTAATGAAAGTAAATTTTTTCGAAAAGGATACCCCGAACACGGTCGCTAACTTTGTTAAACTGGCTAAAAAGGGCTACTACGATGGATTGAATTTCCACCGTGTTATTCCCGATTTTGTAATCCAGGGTGGATGCCCTAACGGAACCGGCTCGGGTGGGCCCGGATATTCAATCAATTGCGAGTTGGATGGCGAAAACCAACACCACGACCGCGGGGTCCTTTCAATGGCCCATGCCGGCAGGAATACCGGAGGTTCACAGTTCTTTATCTGCCATAGCAGGAACAATACCAGCCACCTCGACCGCCAGCATACCTGTTTTGGCAAGGTTTATGAAGGCCTCGAAGTAATTGACCTAATCAGGGCCGGTGATAAAATTGAAAAAATTGCAATCACTGAGTCCGAATAATTAAATCTTAACAAAACCCATAAACTACCTGAAATGAAAAAAAATCACCTTTATACAATTTTGATACTTGTTTTTGCCTTTGCGACAGGGCTTAATGGCTATACGCAAAAAGCCGGGTCTCCATTCAAAGGGGTCATTAACTACGACATCACATACCCCGATACAAAAATGGAAGCTTCTCAAATGGCCATGCTCCCCAAAACAATGAAAGTTTCATTGAATGGGAACAAAGCCAGAATTGACATAAACATGCCTTCCATGAGCCAGATCGTTCTTATCGATGCTGACCAGAAAACTACGACAGTGCTGATTGATATGATGGGCAGCAAGATTGCTATGAAGCCCAATAAAAAAAATGAATCAGCCAAATCTAAAGAACCGGTCATCGTTAATACTTCCGAAACGAAAGAAATAGCCGGCTTTGTATGCAAAAAAGCAGAAATCAACTTTGGCGATGAAAAAAGCATTGGATCCCCCATCATTGTCTATTATACTGATGCAATTGGCGACAATAAAATATTTTACGACAATGAATACAGGACTTTACCCGGCATCCCCATGGAGTTCCAATATAAAATGCAAGGAATGAACATGCTACTTACAGCCAGAAGTGTCGAAAAAGGCAAAGTTTCAAACCGTGATTTTGAAGTTCCCTCAGATTATAAAGAAATGACTCCTGAAGAACTCAGGCAAATGTTTGGAGGAGGTCAATAAGATCGCATCCTGTCTCCGGAAAGAAATAATTGCCGGTTGATTCTATGGCCTGTTTGCAATGAAAACCCTGTAAACAGAAATTTATAGAATCAACCGGTTTTGTACATTTGCAAACAATGTAAATATAACATTTGCACATGGCAGTTAAAGGGAATACATTAAAAAGAAGCAAACCAAAGGACGAATTTGACGAAAGTCCAGTCAAAAAATCCGGAAAGAAGAATCGTTCGTTTGAATTGCCTTCGTGGGCGACCGATGGCCGTGGCAGAAAAATTACAGGGGTTTTCTTTATCCTTCTGGCAATCTATTTATTGTTTGCATTTTCATCCTACCTTTTTCTTTACTTTCAATGGGGAGCCGATGACCTGTTTTCAACATTTTCGTTTAAGCGAATACTGTTCGACACCACCACCGAAGCCAACAACTGGGCCGGACGCCTGGGTGCTGCGCTATCCATTCTGCTGATCAAGAAAGGTTTTGGTGTTGCTGCATTCCTTCTGATTCTGATGCTTATCGTCACCGGGGTTTATATGTCGCTTAAAATTACTGTGCTTCCCGTGTGGAAAACAATCCGGAATTCATTGCTTGGATTAATATGGCTGCCGGTTGCTCTGGGTTTTATCCTGCGCGACACCGATTTTGCTGTACTGGGTGGCATTACAGGTTATCAGAGTGCGCTTTGGCTCCTTGGACTGCTCGGTACCACCGGAACCGCCATAACCCTTTTCTTTACCCTGATCGCTATTCTGGTATTGGCCTTTAATATGCCACTCGATTTGCCCAAAAGACCATCCGCCGAAGAAGAAGCTTTTGATGAATCAGGCAACGGACAGGCCGGCGCCGGGAATAGTTTACGAAAAAATGATGGAAAACCAGTTTTCGGCATTGCGCCTGAAGACAAGTACAATACCGTTGAGTTCTCAGTTACCCACGACGACAAGCCGGAGAATAAAACCAAAAGGCCGTTTGTTCCTCTTGAAACGGAAGCAGAAGAAATACCGTTCCTCCCACCTGTGAGAACTACCCCAAAGGTAAAACCCGAAGAGGTAGAATTAACCATAGAGCAAAGCGAATCCATTGGGGATATGGATAAGGAAAAGGAAAAGCCGGTCCATTATACCATCGATACCGAATTTGACCCGACCCTCGATTTACCTGATTATCAACGACCCACGCTTGAGTTATTAGATGATTATGGCGGCAGCGCCAGCTCTGTCAATGTACAGAAGGAAGAACTTGAAGCCAATAAAAACAGGATTGTTGAGACCCTGGCCAATTACAATATCCAGATTGATAAGATAAAGGCAACCATCGGTCCTACGGTAACACTTTACGAAATTATTCCGGCTCCTGGTGTGCGAATCTCGAAAATCAAAAACCTTGAGGACGATATCGCCCTTAGTTTGGCTGCCATGGGAATCAGGATTATTGCCCCTATCCCCGGAAAGGGAACCATCGGAATTGAAGTGCCTAACCTCAAACCCGAGATTGTTTCCATGAAGTCGATTATGGGCTCTGAGAAATTCAGAAATTCCAAGTTTGAGCTTCCTTTCGGGATGGGAAAAACCATACAGAATGAGCCTTATGTAGCTGATCTCACAAAATTACCGCATATTTTGATGGCCGGAGCTACCGGACAGGGAAAATCGGTTGGGTTAAATGCCATCATTGCATCCATTCTTTATCACAAGCATCCGTCGCAGGTAAAGTTTGTGATGATTGACCCGAAGAAAGTTGAATTAACACTCTTCTCGAAAATTGAAAGGCACTTCCTGGCCAAGTTGCCCGATTCTGAAGAAGCCATTATCACCGATACACGAAAGGTTGTCCGCACCCTCAATTCGCTCAATATTGAGATGGATAACCGCTATGATCTGCTGAAAGATGCACAGGTGAGGAATATTAAGGAATACAACGAACGGTTTATTGCCCGGAAACTCAACCCGCTTCACGGACATCGCTTCCTCCCCTACCTCATTGTAGTGATTGATGAATTTGCAGACCTCATTATGACAGCCGGCAAAGAAATCGAAGCCCCGCTCACCCGTCTGGCTCAATTGGCGAGGGCAATCGGGATTCACCTCGTAATCGCAACCCAGCGCCCATCGGTTAACATAATTACCGGAACCATAAAAGCAAACTTCCCGGCCCGTATTGCTTTCAGGGTAATCTCCAAAATTGACTCAAGGACTATCCTCGATACCGGAGGTGCGGATCAATTGGTTGGCCGGGGCGATATGTTACTCTCAACTGGCAGCGACCTGATCAGGCTGCAATGTGCTTTTGTTGACACACACGAAGTGGAACGGATCACCGAGTTCATCGGATCGCAACGCGCCTATCCCGATGCTTACCATCTTCCTGAATTTGCCGATGAACATGATGAAAAGGAAGTTGACTTCGACCCTTCCATGCGCGATGAACTGTTTGAAGATGCTGCCCGTATCATAGTGGCCACCCAGCAGGGAAGCACCTCATTGCTGCAGCGTAAACTAAAACTTGGCTACAACAGGGCCGGAAGAATCATCGATCAGTTAGAAGCCGCAGGTATTGTGGGCTCCTTTGAGGGAAGCAAAGCCCGCGAAGTAAAAGTGGCCAATGAAATGGCTTTGGAACAGTTTTTGAGAGACATGAAATCCGATAGCAGGAACAACGAGTTCTGAAGCGATCATTAAAATGAAATCCAACAATATGAAAAAGATAATCCTTTCAATGTTTGCAATGCTTTTTATAACAACAGCATTCACACAGTCTGATAAAAAAGCCCGCACAATTCTTGATGAAGTTTCGGCAAAAACCAAAACCTATAAAACCATCAGGATAGAATTTACTTACAAGATGCAGAACACCGCCCAGAAAATTAACGAAAGCTACAAAGGTGTTCTGATCTCCAAAGGCGACAAATATAAACTTTCGTTCTCCGGGCAGGATGTGATCAGCGATGGCAAAACCGTGTGGACTTTCCTTAAGGATGCCAACGAAGTTCAGGTAAACGATGTAAGTAAGGATGACGACAGCTTCACGCCAACCAATCTGCTCAATACTTACAACGAAAACTACAAGGCTAAACTCTTACAGGAAACGGCGAAACAAAAAATAATTGAACTTACGCCCTTAAAGAAGAAAAATTTCAATAAGGTTAAAGTAACCATCGAAAATGATAAAAAGATGGTCAGCAGCCTGCTGATTTACGATAAGAACGGAAGTATCTATACTTATCAGGTAGGCAAATTCGAATCCGATCTTTCATTCTCAGATAATACTTTCACTTTCAAAACAGATGATTACCCTGGTGTTGAAGTTGTTGATATGAGATAATAACGGGTATTCAACTGCCTGCCTAAACAATCTATTGTATTAGGGGTTTATTCATAAAAACCTTAACAATGGATTCACTATATACAATTACACTTTACCTTCATTCATGGAACCGGTGGGCCGTACTTATTGCAGGTGCGGTTGTCATCTACTCTGCTTTCAGGGGATTATCCTCGGGTTCTCCCTATAACAATGTGAGCAGAAAAAGTCTGTTCTATTTTGTTCTAACACTTCACCTGCAACTTGTTGTAGGTTTACTGCTCTATTTCGTTGCCAGTCCGGTAACTACCCATGCGTTAAGCGATTTCGGTGCCGCTATGAAAGACAGCACAACCCGTTTCTGGGCAGTGGAACATTCTTTTCTAAACATCATCGCCATTGGCGTCGCTCAAACCGGCAGTATCCTCGTTAAACGAAAAACAGCGGACCGTGATAAACACCGGCTTTCACTGATCTGGGCAGGTATTGCACTCCTGCTGATTATTGTAATGATCCCAATGGGTATAATGGGAGTTGACCGGCCCTGGTTCAGGTTTTAAAGATTGTTTAATGCCAGGCAGAATAAGCCCCGGAGGGGCGTAATGTGAATAAGCGGGGGTCAGGTATTGAAAAATCTGCATTTAGTTCCGTATCTATTGAAACAATTTTTAACGGTTCAGGCATCCGGACGACACTGCATCCTAAGATCACCTTACGCCCCGACGGGGCTTTTAAATTCCATTTACAATCTTCAGCTACCAACATTTCGCCCCTATGGGGCTTTTAAATACAATTCAAAATCATCATTCGTGCAACCTCAGGTTTGGAAATGTAAGCCCCGGCAGGGAGTAACATTTGTAGAATAAATTCAAGTCAGGTAAGCTAAGCTCCAGGCAGGCGTAACATTGGTAGAAGAAAATCAGGTCAGGCAAGATAAGC
>JBBQIQ010000024.1:0-32611 GCA_038325075.1 Bacteroidales bacterium
CTTGAACCCTTGAACCTTTGCGTAGCGCAGCGAAGTCCCGCCTTTTCGGCGGGGAACCCTTGAACCCTTGAACCCTTGAACCCTTGAACCCTTGAACCCTTGAACCTTTGCGTAGCGCAGCGAAGTCCCGCCTTTTCGGCGGGGAACCCTTGAACCTTTGAACCCTTGAACCCCTTGAACCCTTGAACCTTTGAACCCTTGAACCCTTGAACCCTTGAAACTCTGAAACCACTTTTTACTTTTTACTTTGACCTTTCTAAGATGCACCTGACCTTTAACTCATATTACAGCCTGCGCTACGGCACCCTGCCCATCAACGATATACCTCCCCTTGCCGTGGAGGCGGGAGCCGAAGTGGCATTGCTTACCGACATCAACAACACCACAGGCACCATCGATTTTGTAAAGGCCTGTAAGAAGACGGGTATCCGTCCGATGGCAGGTGTTGAGTTCAGGGATGGCAACCGGCTGCTTTACACCGGGATAGCTGAAAACAACACCGGGTTCAAAGAACTGAACGACCTGCTGAGCCGGAGCAATCTGCAGGAGACTCCCCTGCCCTGGCCGGCTCCGCCCTTTAACAATGTGCTGATAGTCTATCCGTTTGGCAGTCGACAGGTGATCGAAATGGCCGAAAATGAATTTACCGGGGTTACAACTTCAGACATCAACAGGCTTCTGATGTCTGATTATCAGAAATATCCGGGCAAATACATCATCCATTCACCCATCACTTTTACGGATGAAAAAGGTTACGAACTGCACCGCTACCTGCGCGCCATCGACAACAATATACTGCTGAGCCGCCTCACACCGGCGATGGTTGCCGGAACCGAGCGGATGATGATGGGCCTGGACCAGATGAAGAAAAGCTTTGAGAATTATCCTGAACTGATCAGAAATACCGAAAGGCTGACCGGGCGCTGCAGCATCGATTTTGATTACCGGATGATCAAAAATAAAAAAACCTTTACGGGAACTGCTTACGACGACCGCCTGCTGCTTGAGAAACTGGCTGCCGACGGCCTGGCGTACCGCTACGGTAAAAACAACCGTGAAGCTGCCGCGCGCGTCCGTCATGAGCTCGACATCATCGACCGGCTGGGCTTTGGCGCTTATTTTCTTATTACCTGGGATATTATCCGCTACTCCATGTCGCGCGGGTTTTACCACGTGGGCCGGGGCAGCGGGGCCAACAGCATTGTGGCTTACTGCCTAAGAATCACCGATGTTGACCCCATTGAATTAAACCTTTACTTTGAGCGTTTCCTGAACCCGAAACGCAGCAGCCCACCCGATTTCGACATTGATTATTCGTGGAAGGAACGCGACGACGTACTCGATTACATCTTCAAACGCTATGGTCGCGATCATACCGCCCTGCTGGGTGCTACTTCCACCTTTAAAGGAAAATCGATATTGCGTGAGCTGGGCAAGGTAATGGGCCTGCCTAAAGCCGAACTCGACCGGCTGGTGGATGAGCCAAACAACCCGCTGAACCAGGATGACATTACCCGGCACATCACCGAAATAGGTATCCGGATGACTGATTTTCCCAACATCCGTAGCATCCACGCCGGCGGGGTGCTGATCTCGGAAGAACCCATCACCTGCTACACAGCCCTCGACCTGCCACCGAAATCGATGCCTGTTACCCAATGGGATATGTATGTAGCGGAAGACCTCCGGTATGAAAAGCTCGACATCCTGAGCCAGCGCGGTATTGGCCACATCCGTGACTGCGTGGACATTATCAAAGCCAACCACGGCATCAGCATCGACATACACCAGGTTGAAAGATTCAAGCAGGACCCTAAAGTGAAACAGCAACTCCGCGACGGCGAAACCAACGGATGCTTTTATATTGAAAGCCCTGCCATGCGGGGACTACTGAAGAAGTTGCGGTGCGACAATTACCTCAGTCTGGTGGCTGCCAGTTCGATTATCAGGCCGGGGGTGGCGAGGTCGGGCATGATGCGTGAGTACATCCGCCGCTTCCACAATCCCGATGGGTTCGATTACATACATCCGATCATGAAGGAGCAATTGAGCGAAACGTACGGGGTAATGGTCTATCAGGAGGATGTGCTGAAGATCTGTCACCATTTTGCCGGTCTCGACCTGGCCGATGCCGATGTGCTGCGGCGCGCCATGAGCGGAAAATACCGTTCGAGGGTCGAATTTCAGAAGATTATTGATAAATTTTTCGACAACTGCCGCGTCAGGGGATATCCTGAAGAAGTCACCAACGAGGTATGGAGGCAGATTGAATCGTTTGCAGGCTACTCCTTCTCAAAAGCCCATTCGGCTTCATTCGCCGTTGAAAGCTACCAGAGTCTGTACCTTAAATCGTACTTTCCGATTGAATTTATGGTAGCCGTGATCAACAACTTCGGCGGGTTTTACCAGAGTTGGGTTTATTTTAACGAGGCCCGGCGCTGCGGGGCAAACATTGAACTGCCATGCGTAAACCGGGGCAGTTACCTGAATACCCTCTCGGGAAATACGATCTACATCGGGTTTGTCCATATTTCAGGGCTGGAAAGCGGTCTGGCTGACACCTTACTCGCAGAAAGAGGGCAAAACGGAATTTTTACCCACCTGCACGACTTTATAGAACGGGTTCACCCCGGGATGGAACAACTGATCACACTGGTAAGGACCGGGGCGCTTCGGTTTACCGGGCTTGGCAAGCAGCAACTTTTATGGGAAGCTCACATGCTGGCCGGCAAAAAGCGACCGGAACCGGCCATCGCGCTTTTCAGGCAACCGGTAAGGCAGTTTAACCTGCCGGTACTGGTGCACAATCCGCTCGAAGATGCCTACGATGAAATTGAGTTGCTTGATTTTCCGGTCAGCATGAGTTATTTCGATATGCTCAAAACGAATTTCAGAGGCCAGATACTTGCCCGCGACTTAAGTGCTTCTTTAGGCCAGACCGTAAAAATGGCCGGCGTGCTGGTTACCATCAAGTATGTGCGGACCATTAAAAACGAAATCATGCACTTTGCCACCTTTTTCGATAGTGAAGGAGAGTTTTTCGACACCGTACATTTTCCCGATATAGCCAAAGCCTTCCCTTTCCGGGGACGAGGCGTTTATCTGCTGTTGGGCAAGGTGGTGGAAGAATTCGGGTTTCCTTCGGTGGAGATCATTAAGATGGCAAAACTGCCCTTACTGAGTGACCCAAGATACCTGTAGCAGGCAATGGTTAAATAAACTTTGAAATAATTTCAATCAGGGTTTCTTTTCTAATCGGTTTGGCAATATAATCATCGCAGCCGGCCTCGAGGCTTTTTTCCCTCTCCCCCATCATGGCAAAAGCGGTTTGGGCAATTACGGGCAAATCAGGCCTGATTTTCTTGATCTCGCGGGTTGCGGTGTAGCCATCCATAACCGGCAATTCAATATCCATCAACACCAGGTTGATTGAAGGATCATTTTTAACCATCTCAATAGCGATGACCCCATCTTCCGCACGTTGAATCTTTCCATTGAGTTTTAATAGCAAGGAACTGATATAGAAATAATTCGTATCTACATCTTCAACCACAAGGATGTTTTTACCACTCAGATCAAGCTGCTGAATGGGCGTTACTTCAAATTCAAACAATGAGTCGGAGCGGTTATGCCCCATCTTGAGTGGAATAGAGAACCAAAAAGTTGAACCCTCGCCGGGAAAAGAATCGAGCCACATGGTTCCGCCAAGTAATTCAACCAGATTTTTTGAAATAGTTAACCCAAGGCCGGTTCCGGTCAGATTTCGCGATGCGGCTTCTTTAACCTGCCCAAACCGGTCAAAAATAAGTTTTTGGTGATCAACAGGAATTCCGATACCTGAGTCACGGACGTAAAATTCAACCTTTTCACCCCTTACGCGATAACCTAACTCAATAAAGCCTTCATCCGTGAATTTAATAGCATTTCCAACAAGGTTAGTTATAATCTGCCTTAACCTGACAGGATCGGTATAAACGGCGAAATCAGGCTCAACTTTGCCGGTCTGTATATAAAATGTCAGGTGATCTTTGCGCAGCCGTGTAAGTTCCTTGTTATAAAATCCGTCAAGATCGGCAAACAATTCATTGAGATAACAGTCAGAATAAATGATCCTCAACTGGCCGGCTTCAATTTTCGAAATATCAATGATATCGTTAATTAATCTCAAAAGGTTATCTCCGCTCTTAATGATAACATCCAGAAAGCGGTCTTTCTCCTCAATGTTAAGCTCCGGATCCTGCAACATTTCAGCAAAACCGAGTATTGCGTTCATGGGTGTCCGTATCTCATGCGACATATTGGAAAGAAAAAGGCTTTTTAGCTGATCGGATGTTTCGGCTTTATCTTTGGCAAGTTGGAGTGATTCCTCGGCTTTAAGACGGTATGCCGCAAGTGCATACATATTGATGTAACGCTGCACCAAAAGGATAGTTTCTTCCGTAAAGTCCTGTTCAGAATTGGCTAAAAGAAGAATCCCGGCGTATTGGTTATTGATAAAAGCTGGTACGCTGAGCAACCTGTTAAAAGTGAATCTGCCCGGAGGAACACAAGGGATTCTAAGTTTTATATTCGATTCATTGATAATAACGGGCTTATGCCCGGCCAGCAGTTTGTCTAGTAAATCATCAGCATTCGCTTGCTTTTTTTCATGCTTTTTAATCCGCTTCGATATCTTATTTTCATCGGCTTCTTCAAAACAATAATAGTATGAACCCTCCTCTTCTGATGATGGTGAGATAAGCAGGGAAAATGAGCTTCCGGTGAGTTGGCGGACATAAAATTGAACCATATAGGCAACCCGTTCCGGTTTAATCGTATCACCCAGCAATTCAAGTCCAATGGCTGCAATTCCCTGGTTAATGGCCAGTTCATTCTTCAGCCTGAATTCTGCTTTCTTGATTTCAGTAACATCGGTTACCAGGCCTTCGATCCTGATCAGCTTTTCAAACTTATCGTAAACACCGCGGCCTTGTTCAAGCACCCATTTTATCTTTCCGTTTTTAGTTACAATCCGATATTCAACTCTGTAATAACGATGTAACTTTAACGCATTCTGGATCTTATCCCACACCATCTTGCGATCTTTGTCGAGAATTAAATCGCCATAATGTGTTTTCTTATTGTTGATCAAATCAGATGAACTATATCCGGTAAGCTTTTTACACCCGGGGCTAACGTATTCCATCGTCCAGTTAACCTCATTCAGACACCTGAATGCCATTCCTGGCAGATTATTCATCAGGTTATCCAAGATACCCTGGTATTCAGCTAATTCTATTTCGCTTCTTTTCCGTTCGGTGATATCCAGAGAATACTGAATTACATAATTCAGTATCCCTTTGCTGTTGAATACCGGATAACCAAACACTTCATGAATAAGCTTTTCGCCTGATTTGGTAATAAACTCATGTTCAACCCTGATTGGAGAAGTTGTTGCATTTACCATACTTAAAGGGCAGTTATAAGGATCTCCGGCACATCTGACCAGCTTTTTAGACATGAAACAATGAACCGAAGCCAGTGAGGATTCAAATAATAGAGAAGCTTTATTTTTCAGAACAGCTTTATTGGTTCCGGCTTCAATAATATAGAACGGGTGAGGTAACGAATCGGTAATGGTCCTGAGAAAGCTATTTCCCGAATCAAAAAAAGAAGGCTCAGTTAAACCAGGTGAGAGCAACCTCATTTCATCATTACCGGAGGAGATATTAAGATCAAAGCCCAAAGAATCAAATGAGTAGTTATGAATGGCTTCAATCTGAATCAGGTAATGAATCTCAGTCATTAACCTTATTGGAATTAATACAATACTGTAACTCTGCCCGGATACTTGTAGATTGGCGAAAGTATGCAGTGGGTCAGGTGAATTTGAGATTAACTTTTGCAAATCCTCAGCATTGCCGACAGACCTGAATTTCAGGAAACTAAAAACAGGTTCTCCTTCCAGTTCTTCAACCCCTTTATTCAGCAATTTACCTGCTGCAAGGTTTAGGTTAACTATCAGAAACTGATCATCGGTAAGAATACTTGCCTGTGGAAGGAGAGCAAAAAGACTTATGAACAATTCATTAGAAAGATTAGCAGGAAGAACTGCTTCCTTGATCACCTCATTTTTACGCTTTCTGGCATAAGAGCTTAAATCGGTATTCTTTTTCTTTGCCATGCGTAAAACGGGATTAATAGAAACTGAAATCCATATATGATGCAACTCATTGAATAATTGCATTACAACCACCTTAAACAGATGTCAGTGTAAAATTGTTTAACATTCCGATATAAAATCCTCTGGAAGAATAGTTTCCGTTGCTATTTAACTTTTACTCTTTGCAAAAGGGTTTTTCACTTAACCGCATTGATAATGATATTAGACAATTCTAATTTTTTCAACCAATTTTAAGCTATTCTCAATAAAAGGAACAGAATGGTTGGCAAGCAATAAGAAATTTTATAGCTAAACTCCTGATAATATGCAGTTCCGGAATCCTGGCTAATCGAGCAAAATGAAAGTGGGTTCATAACCGACTGCTTTTATAGAATATTTTGGTCTACAAATCAGATTATTAATAATTTTGCCGAATAATTATTCTTCAGGGCAGGGCGAAATTCCCGACCGGCGGTATAGTCCGCGACTCTTACAGTTAAACTGACTGCAAGACTGAACCGGTTTAATTCCGGTACCGACAGTATAGTCTGGATGGAAGAAGAATCTGAATGACTGCTAAGCAGAGTGTATAACTTTGCCTGGTGATCTTTATGATTTATCCTGCCCCGGGGAGTGTTCTGCCGGGGTTTGTTATCTCCGGTTATATGCAAAATCGACATTACGGAGAAAAATGAAAAATATCTTCCAAATTACTATCTGGATCATTTTGATCGTCCTTTTATCAATCAGGATAAACGCTCAGGAAATTATCAGGGGGCAGATAAAAGACGCAACCGGTGGGCAGCCGCTTTTTGGCGCCGCTATCCAAACCAACCTGAACACTACAGGAACTACTAGTGACAGGAACGGCCACTTCGAGCTTATTGTTCCGAATGGTGTGTTCAGCCTTACGGTTAGTTACATCGGTTATAAAAAAGCTGAGAAACAATTCGACAAGACACAGCACAAAGAATTTCTACTGATCGAACTTCAACCAGACATTGTTGGCCTCGACGAAGTCAATATCATTGCCACTTATGCCCGGGAGCGCGAAACACCTGTTGCCGTAACCACTATAAAGACGGCAACCATTGATCGGGAAATGGGAAACCAGGACTACCCTGAGATTATGAAGATGGTGCCGGGTGTTTATGCGACTAAACTTGGTGGTGGTAATGGTGATTCCAGGATCAGCATCAGGGGGTTTCAACAGGAAAATATTGCGCTGCTTCTGAACGGAGTGCCCGTCAGTAGTGTTGAAAACGGGCTGGTTTATTGGTCGAACTGGGCCGGATTGGGCGATGCAACGCAAACCATACAGGTGCAACGCGGCCTTGGCGCCTCAAGAGTTGCCCTTAACTCGGTGGGTGGGACCATTAATATTATTACCAAATCAAGCGAAGCAACCAGGGGTGGAAGCATACGTTATGCTGTTTCGGATTATGGGAACCAGAAAACAACCATCAGCCTTTCAAGCGGTAAGTTGAAAAACAACTACGCTGTAACTTTCCTGGGATCGAGAACCAAAGGACCAGGATATATTGATGCGACTGGGGTGGATGCCTGGGCCTGGTTTTTAACCATCAGTAAGGAAATCAATCAATCACAAAAAATTGTGTTTACCGGGCTTGGTTCACCGGAAAGGCATGGACAACGAAATTACGGCCTCAGCAAGGAGCAATATGATTTGTATGGCAACAAATACAATCCCAACTGGGGTATGTTCAATGGCGAAATAAACAGTCTGTCAGAAAACTTCTATCACAAGCCGCAACTTTCGCTTAACCATTACTGGACAATTAACGAAAAAGCTCTGTTAACATCATCTGCTTATGTTTCATTTGGCAATGGTGGCGGCAAATTTTCAGAGTCGTTTATGAGCCAACCTGCCAACAATTTCAGAAAAAATAACCAGATTGACTGGGATGCCGTTTATCAGCAGAATATAATTAATACCGACTCTTTTCAACTTGCAAACGGACAGAATGTTTCTGGCTTTTCTAAAATAATACAAACCAATTACTTAGCCAGTCACATCTGGTATGGAGGGCTGAGCACCCTGAATCTGCAGATAAATGACCATCTCAAACTGATCACCGGCCTTCACGCAAGATATTTCAAATCGAACCTGAGAGAAGAGATCAGTGATTTGCTGGGTGGTAATTTCTGGATTGATAATTACGGCTGGGCCATTGAAGGTATCGGAGGTCGACAGCAGATAAAAAGAACCGGAGATATCATCAATGTTGACAATGATTCGAGGGTTGATGTTGTCAGTTATTTTATGCAGGGAGAGTATTCAACAGGCAGACTATCCTTATTCTTAGCTTCAACGGTTAACAATACCTGGTATCGGCGTTATGACAGGATTAATTATCTTGAGAATACAGAAAGCCAGATAGTTACCAAGCCAGGGGCCGACTTTAAGACAGGAATTAACTATAATCTTGATGCGTTCAGCAATATATATGGGAATGCCGGGTTTTATTCAAAGGCGCCTTATTTCAAATTTATTTACACCAATTTCAGCAACTCAGTTGCCTCGAATCCGGCAAATGAAAAAATATCGTCTGCCGAAGTTGGGTATAATTTTCATAAATCATTGACCACTATTAATTTGAATGCCTATTATACCTTTTGGAAAGATAAATCACTTCTCTCGCGCGAAAACATACAACTTGAAAACAATACTAAGACCCGTACACTTATCAGGGGTTTGAATGCAGTGCATCAAGGGTTGGAGTTGGAAATCAATCAACAGATTGCATCCGGTTTAAATCTTGGTGCTGCTGCATCAATCGGCAACTGGCGCTGGAAAAATGATGTCATTGCCATGTTTTACAACGACAATCAGGAACTAATAGATTCCACCGCTGTTTTTGTTAAAGATATTAAAGTCGGTGATGCGCCTCAGTTTACCTTGGGCATTTATGGTGAACTCAGACTGCCGGATGGCTGGACAATCAATGCCAACTGGCTGTATTACGGTAATTTATATGCGAATTTCGATCCGGCGGGTCGGAATAACCCTGATGACAAAATCCAGCCATACAGAATTCCTGACTATACAATGGCCGACATTCATGTTGGCCGCGGGTTTAATATCGGAGATTTGAACGCCATTGGAGCGATCAGTTGCTATAACATTCTGAATAAGGAATCAATCATGCGGGGTGAGGATGGGCTTTTACATGATTTGAAAACTTTCACTGGATTCTGGTCACCTGGAAGAACATTCAATTTCTCACTGAAGATTGCTTTTTAACCCCCTTATGGATCATCAGGTCACTCAGCCAGTTTCCTGATTACCATATCCAAAACCTCGGTTACCTTGCAGGAGATATCGGTGAGCGAAGCATTGCCAACAGACGTTATTACAGTTTTTGGATTGATTGCTGCAACCTCGCACCTACCTTCCCCTTTATCCTGAACGATCACATTGCAAGGCAGCATTAATCCGATTTTGTCTTCGGCTGTTAACGCGTTTAGTGCAAAAGTCGGATTGCAGGCCCCAAGGATTAGGTATTCAAGGAAATCAACATCCAGTTTCTCTTTCATGGTTTCCTTAACATTATTCCTGGTAATGATCCCAAATCCCTGGTCTTTAAGAAGTATGGTTACCTTTTCGACAGCTTCTTCCACTGTACAGTTCAGTGTTTTTGAAAAATAGTAATTCATTTTATTACATTTAGCCACCGCTAAACAATCATTCTAAGCCCCTTATTTAAAATTCAGCAAAAAACTTTCAACTAACGATTGAATGCAGGATCATTTTACAAAAACGGGAAGTTATTCCGAATGACAGTTTATCTTTGCCACGTACAATTAACCTCAATTAATCTGAACTGAATAATTTTTCAGTATCTCAAACCATGCAGGGAAAAAAATCAATCCTTTTCATTACAACCATCAGTTCATTTCTAACACCATTTATGGGATCGGCCATCAATATTGCGCTTCCGGCAATTGGCGAAGATTTGAATATGAATACCATAATGCTTGGATGGGTAGCTACCTCTTATCTTCTGGCCGCGGCAGTTTTTCTGCTTCCTTTCGGGAGGCTGGCCGACCGGAACGGGAGAAAAAATTTATTTCTTTATGGAATCATCCTTTTCGGGATAGCTTCGCTCCTATCGGCTCTCGCTCAGGACAGTAACCTGCTGATTGCAGCCAGACTGCTAAATGGTATCGGTGGTGCTATGATCTACGCCACGGCACTTGCAATTCTAACATCTTCGTTTCCGAAAAGTGAAAGAGGCAAAGTGCTTGGAATCAATGTAGCATCTGTTTATCTTGGGCTTAGCCTCGGACCCACAATTGGCGGTTACCTTACGCAGGTTTGGGGCTGGCAAAGCATTTTTTATCTTACCTTTTTGCTGAGCCTTGTAATTATTCCGATAGGATTGTATCACCTCCCAAAAGATAGCAAAAGAACCTCCGGCACTTCCTTTGACCTGAATGGCAGCCTGATTTACGGGTTGGGAATAGCTGCTATTATCTATGGATTCCCGCTTTTACCAAGACTTCCAGGTATTCTGTTTGTATCTTTAGGCATCGCTGCTTTGTTCTTTTTTGTTTACCTCGAGGGAAAAGCGTCGGATCCACTTCTCGATATGGGCCTTTTCAGAAAAAACATGGTGTTCGTCTTCTCAAATCTTGCAGCGTTTATCAATTACAGTGCGACTTATGCCCTTGTTTTTCTGTTAAGCTTGTATCTTCAGCAGGTAAGCAAATATTCACCGGCTGAAGCTGGCCTTATTTTAATAGCACAGCCTGTTATGATGACATTGCTTTCACCCCTGGCAGGCAAACTGAGCGACCGGATTGAACCCCGGGTTGTTGCGTCAGCAGGAATGATCATTACCGTAATCGGGTTAGCATCCTTATCTTTCCTGGATTCAAATAGCAGTATAATCTTCATTGTGGCTATGCTCATGCTGCTTGGATTTGGATTTGCCCTATTTTCATCTCCAAACACCAACGCGGTTATGAGTTCCGTTAAACCTGCTGAATTCGGAGTTGCTTCGGCCACGTTGGGCACCATGAGGCTTACCGGCCAAACCATGAGTATGGGCATTACCATGTTGATTCTGGCCCTTGTAATAGGAAACGGAGGCCGTCAAACCGCTGGTTCTGTTGAGTTGCTTACCGGAATTAAGCTTACCTTTACAGTCTTCGCCTTGCTTTGTATTGCAGGAACCTGGTTTTCGCTCAAGCGCGGAAAAATCAGGGAAACGGGATCAACTGAACCGCAATTCAAAGAAAGTAATGAATAAATTTTAAACAGGAAATGGAAAAAACCTTAAAATTAACTGCTCTGGTATTCGGAAGCACCGGGCTAACAGGCAGCTTCTTAGCGGAATTGCTGAGCAAGGATTCACGGTATGAAAGGGTTATAATTTTCGTCCGGAAAGAAATTAAGCTTTACCATGGGAAAATTAAACAGGTAGTTTTTAACCCTGACAGGATTGAAGAAATAAAACACGAAATTGTTGGTGACCACTTATTTTGTTGCTTAGGCTCAACAATAAAAAAGGCTGGCAGCAAAGAGGCTTTCTTTAAAGTTGACCACCACCTGATTATTGACATTGCAAAAGCCGCAAAAGCCAATGGAATTAAGGTATTTTCACTTATCTCATCGATTGGGGCTAGTCAAAAATCATCTAATTTCTATCTAAATACAAAAGGCTTGACAGAAGAAGTTTTAAAATCAATGGATTTCGATAATCTGGATATTCTACGCCCTTCCATGCTTTTGGGGCTCCGGTCAGAAAACAGGCCGTTGGAAGAAGCCGGGAAAGTAGTTTTCAAAGCATTGGGAAAGCTGATGATCGGAAATTTCAAAAAATACAGACCAATACATGCCGAAACAGTAGCAAGGGCAATGATTAAAGTTGCAAACCAAAATCAAAGAATTGTTATTTTAGAATCTGACAAAATTGAAGAGACAGGGTCTATCCCTCAAATCTGATAGCAATCAAACCATTTGATCATGAAGTTTATAACACCCGAAGAACTAAAGAAGTCGCTGGATGCCAAAGAGATTCTTCAGATTATTGATACCCGCGAAGCTGAGAAGTACAACGAATGCCACATCGACACTGCTGTTTCAATTCCCCAGATTGAGCTTCCCGAGCGGTTAAAAGAAATAGTTAAGGACGGTAAAGTAGTGATTTACTGTATTTATGGCATGAAAAGCGAACAGGTTTACATCTATCTCAAGGATAAATTAAAGATTCAGGATCTTTACATTCTCGAAGGAGGCATTTACCAATATGCGCGGGACATTGATCCGACGATGCCGGTATGAAAGAAGTCTTTTTCCGGATTGTAAATAAATGGTTGATTTGGCCTTTTACGAAATTCCTCAGAATAGGGCTTAGCCCTGAAAAACTTGCTCAGTCCTTTGCTTTCGGGATTTGCCTCGGCACAATGCCCATACCGGGTTCGACAATCACCTGCACAATTGCTGCAATTGGATTAAAACTGAACTTTGGGGCCATACAATTAATCAACTATATGGTTACGCCCCTCCAAATTCTGTTAATCTACCCGTTGTTTAAAGCCGGGGCAGCGCTGTCCGGCTCTCAAATCATGTCGGGCACCCTTGACAACTTTACTGAAAGATTCAGGCTTGATGTATGGAATACCCTAATTGAATTAGGAACGACAGCAGTGGTTGCAGTTGTGGTGTGGGCAGTAATTTCAGTTCCTATAGGAATCATACTTTATAAAATCTCCCTGCCGGTATTCAGAAGGATATCGGATAAAAACGAGCCTGAAAATACAGACGACCTGTAATTAACCAAAAATACCCTTTACCTGATCCCCGGCTACACTGATTACCTGGCCGGTAACAAAAGCCGAATTTTCAGACAATAGCCAGACAGCCAGTTTGGCAATATCGGCAGGATTGCCCAATGTATCCATCCCGGTTTCCCTGACAAATAATTGTCTTGCTTCTTCCTGGCTCAAACCCGAAACTTCTGACCGTCTTTTAAAGAGTCTTTGCATAGCATTGGTTTCGTGGTAACCGGGCGCTAATATATTAATGGTTATCCCATCAGCAGCAACTTCGCTGGCTAAAGATCTGGCCATTCCGACCACTGCAGGCCTGAGGCTGTTGCTAAGGATTAGTCCTTCGACCGGCTGTTTCACGGAGACACTCTCTATTATGAGAATTCTGCCATATTTTCTTTGAATCAGAAGAGAAATCATGACTTTTAAGACAGCAGCCTTCCAAAGGAATATATCATGAAACGACCTGATCCACATCTCCTGGCTGATTTCCAAAAAATTACCGGCAGGTGGCCCTCCTGCATTAAGCAATATGCCATCCGGAATACGGCCATTCAATTTTTCCATCAGTTGATCAGGAAAATCTTCCATCATAACATCTGCAACCAGTATCTCACACTGATATCCCAATTCAGCAGCCAGGCCATGAAGGAGGCTGGCGCGCCTGGCAACCGCCAAAACCCTGGCACCCTCCCCTACCAATTGTCGCACAATTGCTTCTCCAAACCCGGAGGAAGCACCCGTAACTATGAAAAACCGATCTTTCAGATTGAGTTCCATTAGACTTGTATTAGCGTTTCTTCCGACCGGGTTTTGAACCGGGCCTTCCCCTTGGTTTTGGTTTATTCAGAACCGGATCATACACAGGTCCTGCTCCCAGTGATTCGGGTGGCATTTGTTTCCGGATTTCATATCCTATCAGCTTTTCGATCCTTGAGAATTGTTGCTGCTCCTCTTCATTGATAAATGTAATAGCTATTCCGGTTTGTTCGGCCCTGGCAGTCCGTCCGACCCTGTGCACATAATCTTCCGCATCGCGCGGAACATCATAGTTAACTACAAGACTGATATTTTCAATATCGATACCACGGGAAAGAACATCGGTAGCTACAAGCATCTGAAGCTGCCTGTTTCGGAAACGAAGCAATACCTTTTCCCGATCCGACTGCTCCAGGTCGGAATGTATGTCAGCTACCTGAAAACCTTCAGAAGCCAATTCCCTGGCAATTGCTTTGACTTTGATTTTTGTAGAGGCAAATATCAGCACACTGGGAAGATCACGTCCTCTGATCAAACCAGCCAGCAGTTTGGTTTTTTGTTTATCATGAGCATTATAGGCCACCTGTAAAATACCCTCGGCCGGTTTTGACATGGCAATGTTAACTTCAACAGGATTTCGGAGAATCCGTTTGGTTAGTTCCCTTATCCGGGTAGGCATGGTTGCTGAAAACAACAAGGTGTTGCGGGTTTCAGGTAAATAGCTGATAATTCGCATAATATCATCAACGAATCCCATATCGAGCATTCGATCGGCTTCATCGAGCACGAGGTGTTGCAGGTTTTGAACCGGCACAATGTCCATGTTTAAAAATGAAATCAGCTTACCTGGGGTTGCAACAACCACATCGACACCCTGCGTCAGGGCTTTGCGTTGTTGTTCCCACTCCATTCCATCGGTACCTCCATAAACAGGAAGTGAACTAATATCAAGAAAATAGCTGAAACCTTCCAGTTGCTGGGCAATCTGAACAGCCAGTTCGCGGGTTGGAGCGATGATAATGGTATTGATACCTTCCACCCGTTTTTCGATGATGCGATGCAGGATGGGCAAAAGATAAGCCGCAGTCTTTCCGGTGCCGGTTTGTGCGCATCCAACCACATCATGTCCGGCCATAACGTGCGGAATGATCTGGGTTTGAATTGGAGTAGGCGTTTCAAATCCGATTGATTCGAGCCCTTCCATTACGCCTTCAGAAAATCCAAACTGCCTGAAGCTTTTAATATCATTTTCATTATTAAGTTCAGTCATAATTGAATTGGTTATTGAGGCGGGTTCTATGTTCATTATTTCGGAAGTCAAAATTAGTCAATAATATCAACAGAGCGTTCAACAAAGGAAACATGTAAAAAACAAAAGAGGAGGTAAAACCTCCTCTTTTTAGTAGTAAAAAGTCGCTTACCAATTATTTTTTAACAGGAAGAGCAGCGATTGAATCGGCGATCCTCTGCTGTTCAGCAGCAACTGCATTGATTGAATCCTGAACCCTCATGGCTTCAGCTTCAACAACTGCGATTGAGTCAGCTACCCTGATTGAATCAAGACGAGCCTGTTCTGCTTTTTGTTCTGCACTTGGTCCGCAAGCAACTAAAGTTGCCATACCTGCGATAATTAAAATCTGTGATAATGTTTTCATGTTCGAGTGTTTGTTTTAAGACTTGGCAAAGATAGATAAAAGAGAACTTAAAAAGCAAGTGTTTTTGAAAATATTTTAATATTTTTTTAATTTATTTATAATCCTGTTATACAGCTATATACAAAATATAGTATCCTTTTTTAATTAATCAATATTAAAATGGCCTTAAAATTAGAGTGGTTTTTATGCTGATTTTAACCTGAAAGTGAAAAAACAGTCATTTTCAATGAATTTCACAAATCCTCCCGACAGTTTAAGGAGGGCAAAATAAGGTTTATCTTTGTCAGGTTAACTGAAATACATGTAATGATTACGCTTCCACCGCTGGCCGAACAACTCAGGCCTGATACTTTCGAAGGTTATGTAGGCCAGCAACACCTCGTAGGAAAACGTGGTGTTTTAAAACTGGCCGTGGATTCAGGCCAGTTGCCTTCCATGATTTTCTGGGGGCCTCCCGGAGTTGGGAAAACGACACTGGCTTATATTATCTCGAAATCATTGAATCGCCCTTTCTTTTCATTAAGTGCAATCAATTCGGGAGTCAAAGACATCCGTGAAGTCATTGACACAGCGAAGGCCTCAGCTTTAAATGCCATTCTGTTTATCGATGAGATACACCGTTTCAGTAAATCTCAACAGGACTCATTGCTCGGGGCTGTTGAAAAAGGAATTGTGACGCTGATCGGCGCCACAACCGAAAATCCTTCGTTCGAAGTCATAGGCCCCCTTCTATCACGGTGCCAGGTTTATATTTTAAAACCGCTTACCGTGGAAGACCTTGAAACCATTATCGTTAAAGCAATTTCGAAAATAAAGGAAACAACAGGAATTGAACTTCAAATAACGGAGAATGAAGCCCTGTTTCGGATTTCGGGTGGCGATGCCCGGAAATTGCTTAACGCTATTGAAATAATTGTTGGGACTTCGAAACCTGAAAACGGTAAAATCCAAATTGACAATGCCAAAACCCTTCAAATAATTCAGCAAAACCTGGCGTTGTATGATAAAAAAGGTGAAATGCATTATGATATCATTTCAGCTTTTATCAAGTCTATGCGTGGCAGTGACCCCAATGCAGCCGTTTATTGGTTGGCCAGGATGATTGAATCGGGAGAGGATCCGTTGTTTATTGCCCGTCGTATGCTGATCCTCGCTTCGGAAGATATAGGCAATGCCAACCCCAACGCTTTATTGCTGGCAAACACCTGCTTCGATGCAGTGCATAAAACCGGTTATCCCGAATGCAGAATTATACTCTCGCAATGTGCCACATACTTAGCCTGTTCACCCAAGAGCAATGCATCATACATGGCTATTGAGGAAGCACTTGCCCTGGTCAGAAATAAAGGTGATTTACCAGTGCCTCTGCAGGTAAGGAATGCGCCTACGAAGCTGATGAAAAACCTTGGGTATGGCGCAGATTATAAATATGCACACAGCTTTGAGAATAATTTTGTTGATATGGAATTTCTACCCGATCAGATTTCGGGCACTAAATTTTACGATCCCGGCAATAATCCCCGGGAACAGGAGTTCAGACTGAAATTAAAACAACTCTGGAAAAATAAATACAAATATTAGCCCGATATACCATGAAAGGAATGAACCCTGAGATTGAAGGATTAAGAAAATATGAAAGTAACAATTTCTTTCTGATTGCCGGACCCTGTGTGGTTGAGGATAAGACCATGCCAATGGAGATTGCGGTCAGAATCAAAGAAATTGCCGACCGCCTTGAAATTCCATTTGTTTTCAAAGCCTCGTACCGAAAAGCCAATCGTTCAAAGTCGTCATCCTTCAGCGGTATTGGAGATAATCCTGCGCTGGAATGTCTCTCAGATGTCAGGAAGCAACTTGGCATACCAGTTATTACCGATATTCACTCACCTGCTGAAGCGACACTTGCAGCCGGATACACCGATGCATTGCAGATACCGGCATTCCTGTGTCGGCAAACTGATTTGCTCGAAGCTGCAGCCAATACCGGCAAGTGGATCAACATCAAGAAAGGGCAATTCCTCTCTCCTGATTCGATGAGGTTTGCTATTGATAAGGTAACCAGTTGCGGCAACAACAATGTTATGGTCACTGATCGAGGCACCATGTTCGGCTATCAGGACCTGATTGTTGACATGAGATCCATCCCTGAAATGAAAGCTTTGAATGTGCCGGTTATTCTCGACATTACCCATTCGCTGCAACAGCCAAATCAAAAAGACGGGGTAAGTGGCGGAAACCCGGCTATGATTTCCACCATTGGCAGGGCTGGTATTGCAGCAGGTTGCGATGGCATTTTTCTTGAAACACATCCCGATCCCGCTTCAGCCAAATCTGACGGAGCAAATATGCTCCCAATCTCGTTGCTTGAAAAATTGCTGACAGATCTGGTTCTGATCAGGCAGGCATATTTGAAAACCCTGTGAATGTTAAATATTAGTCCTGCAAAATAGGTTATTATAGCCCGGAGAGGTTTAGGTTTAGGTTTAGGCTGAGGTTGCCTGTTTGACATTCCAGTTTCTAAAGAAAGATTATATTGCCAGTCAGACAGAGTTATGGCTGCAGGCTCAACCTCAACCTGAGTTACATAAGAGGTGATTAAACTACCCCTGGAAATATAAGGGTGGTAAGCAAAGCCAGCAGACGGGATGAAATAAACAGAATGCCCAGAACAGAAATCAGAATTATAAAAACAAACGCCGGAAGTTTTCGCGCTCCGGTATGAAGTAAAACTGGTAATCCTGTCCAGAAAAGGAAAACCGAATAAAAGGCTGGCAGCATGATGATTCCCAGCGAAGAGTGTAGATTAGCCAGAATAAACATTAGATAAACCGGAGTAAATGAATAAATTACCAATTTTCCTGACTTCGAATAATCCTTCACCGACATAAACCTTCCTGCCAGACCATAAACAAAAACGGTCGTAAGCATCAATGTCAGAACCTGTAAAAAAATAAAATAACCTGCATGAATCAACGGAAGTGAAAACCGGTAAGCATCAATATCCATTTCATTTCTGACGTACAAAAAGCTGCCTATGAACTGCGAAGCTGCACCGGCAAATATCAGTGGCAAGGCAAAAGATACGAATACTTCCTTTAGCGAACGCTTTTCAAGATTGATCACTTTCCATTCCCACCGTGGAAAGAGGATGATATTTTTTATCCGCCCCTGATCTGATTTCTGATCCATTATATAAATGATTATTCCGAGATAAGCTGTATTATGGCACCACTCTCAGGATGGAAGCGAACATCCTTTATATTAGCAGCAGGAAGAAAGGTAACCACACCCATCTGGCTTATCACCATCTGATCTTCAGCAATTGCTGTTCCTCCTACCCTGAGTGTAACCTGCGATTTTTCCGGAATCCGGTAATAGAGCCCGTGATTTTTTTTGTCGATCTGATCACGCCCTTTTACAAAATCCTCAATTGCTTTGTTCCGGTTAAGCGGTGAGACAACAAGACTAACAGATTCACCGAAAGTGGTTGATTTATCGCTGAGCCCTTTGGTTTTTGAGAAGCGGCAAATGGTTTCCAGTGTCCCCTCTCTTGATGATTGAGGAGTTACATACCAGGTGTAAACCTGTTTCGCTTTTTTGCTTGTTCCTTTAAAAAGGGCGAGGTACTCTTTTTCAAGCTTATTCAATTCCTCCAGCATAAATTCAAAACTCTCGCGCGAATAGTTCACTTCCTGATCACCTGTAATCAGGTTAAATTTACTATCCTGAATTTTGTAAATCAAATCCGCAATTTCGCGGGCCTGCTGTTCAGGCATTTTTTCAAAAATACTTTTCTTAAGCACCTTTTCTTCAAAAGTGGCTGTGTCAACACTGATTCGCCTGATGATGGTATCTACTTTCTCAATTAAAACAGGTTTCAAGAGGTCGCGGAAGGGTTTCAGGGTTTCGTTGCTTAAATCACCGGAAGCCATCGTACTTCCATCTTCTTTATTCACTGAATTGACATTCGCATAACCTCCGATAAACCCTTCATCAGATAATGTTATCATAAATGAACCAGCTTTTTTTGACCTGGCATTGAATTCGACAAAATATATCTGGTCGGGATCAGATTCTGAAAAAGACGATAGATCAATCCTGCCAATCTCATAAATTACTGAGTTTTCTACAATAACCCTGTTTAAACCCAGCAATTTGGCTGCATAAGCAGCATAAGGGCCCCTGAAACTTTCGGTTTTGACAATTTCCAGTTGAACTTTTATGACGTTGCGGGGCAGACTATATAAGATTCCGTCCTTTTCAGCAGATAGTTTTCCTGATTTAAAGGGAACAACATTAAGTTGACCAAAGCTCAACAAGGAAACCTGAAGTAGTATTAAAAACAATAGCCTTCCAGGTAGTGTAATCAGAGATGTTTTCATATTGAAAAGTTTTCGCATCAAAGTTAATTTATTTTTCAGATTTCATCCTGCATTACATAGCTGATATAGGGACCACAGATTGATTATAATTCAGGGTCTATCCGGTAAATGATCAGTTCAATAATCTAAATTCATAATAATCAGTCGTTTGAATATATATAAACAATCTCTGGATTTATTTCTAATATAACCATCAACATGTCTTTGTTGAACATTAATATTTGTATTTTTGAATTTGGAAATTCCAGTTAATTTATGAATAAACCAATCCAGAGTTTGAAGACTTCAGTGCCAAATGAAGATAGAGAAGTTATTTTTCGCGACAGCCCTCAAAGAAGTTTTATAAAAGCAATTACTTACCGGGTATTGGCTTCCGGAGTAATGTTTATTGTCTTTTTTGTCATTTTCAGAAGCACTACCCAGCGCACCCTTAATGAAAGCCTCGGTGATGCCACCCTGATCAGCGTCATCGATTTTGTCGTTAAACTTACCATCTATTATTTTCACGAACGTTTCTGGTCCGGAATCAAGTGGGGTAAATACTGGAAAAAGAATTATTGGGCCCGCAGAGCATGGAAACAGGCTTACAGAAAAGCACACCGGAAATCGGAACGGATTGAACCGAATCAGAATTAAAACGATACAGGCAGACTATTCATTAAAAAACCCCGGATTATTAATCCGGGGTTTTTAATTGCAGTATTAAACTGGTTACCTTACAAAAAGAAGTTCCCTGTATTTAGGCAATGGCCATAGCTCATTATCAACCAGAAGTTCAAGTTTGTCAACATGATAGCGGATCAGGTCAAAATAAGGAAAAACCTTTTCGCGATATGCGATGGCCTGTTTTTCAGCTTCTTCCACAGCATTAGCAGCTTTTCGCGCTTCAGTCATTTTCTGAACCTGGCTCCGGATACCGGAAATATGCTCCGAAATTTCCCGGATTGTATCAAGTTGATTTTTTGACAATGCAGTATAAGTCTTGGAATCAAGGACTTCTTTCAAACCTTTTACATTCTCAATCAACTGATTCTGATACCTGATAGCGATAGGAACAATATGATTGATCGCTAAATCACCCATAACCCGCGATTCAATTTGAATTTTGCGGGTATAATTCTCAAGCTTAATTTCATAACGGGCACGAACTTCACGCTCAGTAAGAACGTTGTGCTCTTCAAAAAGTCTGATGGCTTCTTTTTTCAAAAGGCTTTTCAATGCGTGAGGTGTATCCGGTATATTTGACAAGCCGCGTTTAGCAGCTTCCTTCACCCATTCCTCACTATAGCTGTTACCTTCGAACCTTATCCGTTTCGACTCCTTTACATATTTTTTAACTACGCGGAAAATTGCATCTTCTTTTTTAACCTTGTCAGCTATAAGTTGATCAACTTCTTCCCTGAACTTCTTAAGTTGGTCAGCAACAATAATGTTCAGTGCAATCATTGGTTTGGCGCAACTCGACGATGATCCAACGGCCCTGAACTCAAACTTATTACCAGTAAAGGCAAAGGGCGATGTTCTGTTACGGTCAGTATTATCGAGCAGAATTTCAGGTATTTTAGGAATATTGATATTATTACCATTGCCCTCCGATTTCTTATAGATGGAATTTTTATCTAACTTTTCAATCTGGTCCAACGTTTCGGTTAACTGAGTGCCGATGAAAGCAGAAATAATGGCCGGTGGGGCTTCATGAGCACCCAGTCGCAGGTCATTACCGGCAGAAGCAATATATGCTCTGAGAATATCAGCATTTGTATCGAGCGCTTTTAGAATCGTTGCCAGAAAAACAAGGAACTTAAGGTTTGCTTCAGGTGTCTTTCCCGGCGAAAGAAGATTTTCACCCGTATTGGTGCTCATCGACCAGTTATTATGTTTTCCTGAGCCGTTTACGCCCGCGTAAGGCTTCTCGTGCAATAACACTGTGTAACCGTGTCTTTTACCAACTTTTTCAAGCAAATGCATCAGCAACTGGTTATGGTCAACTGCAACATTGACTTCTTCATAAACCGGGGCACATTCAAACTGGTTAGGGGCAACTTCATTGTGCCTTGTCCTCACCGGAATACCTAACCTGTGTGCTTCATATTCAAATTCGCGCATAAAATCGATCACTCTTTCCGGAATAATTCCAAAATAGTGGTCAGAAAGCTGCTGATCTTTGGCACTTGAGTGACCGAACAACGTTCTGCCGGATAATACGAGGTCGGGGCGGGCATTAAACAAAGCTGTATCAACTAAAAAATATTCCTGTTCCCAGCCTAATGTTGCAAAAACCCTGGTCACATTTTTATCAAAATACTGACAAACGGCTGTTGCTTCACGGTCGAGTGCACTTGAAGCTTTAAGCAAAGGCGTTTTATAATCGAGCGCTTCACCAGTGTAAGAAACAAAAATGGTCGGAATACAAAGAGTTCTGTCCATGATAAATGCCGGTGAAGTCGGATCCCAGCCTGTATAACCACGAGCTTCAAAAGTATTACGGATACCACCACTCGGAAAACTTGAGGCATCAGGCTCCTGTTGTATTAACTCATTGGCATTGAAGGCTTCCATAGCCTTACCATTCCCGGTTGGTGTAATAAAGGCATCGTGTTTCTCGGCTGTTGCACCGGTAAGTGGGTGAAACCAATGGGTGAAATGAGTTGCGCCCTTACTCAATGCCCAGGCCTTCATTGCCAAAGCCACCTGATCTGAAATCCTTCTGTCAATTTTTTCGCCCAACTCTGCAGCTCTATGAACTGAGTTGTATGCCTCTTTTGACAAATACTCACGCATGACCTCCTGGTTAAACGTTAACTCGCCATAATAGTCGGAGATTCTATCTGGAAAAACAGGCATTTGTCTTCGAGGTCGCGACATGGCCATTTCAAGGGTTCTGAATCTAATGTTGCTCATTTTTATTTGATTTTAATATAACAAGGTATGGAAACAAACTTAACATTGTTTTGTTGGGCATTGTTTGTTAATTAATCAATAACTCTTCAATTTCAGCTTCTGTTTGTGGTTTTCGATTGACCAGCAATAACAGTCCTGCGAAGGTAAATATCCCGTTAACTACCAGTAATTCAAATCCGAATTTGTAACCATCAAACAGATATTCAGAGTTAATGCTCAGCAAATAACATAATACCGGTGACAATATAGCAACCAGGGGTACCATTTTGTCATATACCCTGAATCTTGTGAATAACCCGAAAGTAAATAAGCCTAGTAAAGGGCCATAAGTGTATCCGGCTATCGTAAAAAGCTTGTTAATTACAGACTGGTCGCTGATAGCTCTGAAAATAATAACAAGCAGGGTAAGAAATATTGCAAAACTGAGGTGAACAATCATTCTGACCCTGATCTTTGTCTTTTCAGCCATCCCTTTTTTCTGCTTAAGGCCCAGAATATCGACGCTGAAAGCAGTTGTAAGAGCTGTGAGTGACCCATCGGCACTTGAATAAGCAGCAGCAACCAGCCCAATCAGAAAAACAGTACCGGCGAATGCTCCGTGATGCTTTAGGGCTATAATCGGAAAAAGGTCATCAGAACTTGCAGGCAATGTTATACCCATTTTTGCGGCATAAAGATAGAGTGAAGCACCCAGAAAAAGGAAAAGAAGGTTCACAGGAACAAGCATCCAACTCAGAAAGTAAATATTTTTTTTTGCGTCCTTAAGGGTTCGGATGGTAAGGTTTTTCTGCATCATATCCTGATCGAGACCAGTCATGACAATCGCAATAAATGCTCCACTGATAAACTGTTTCAAAAAGAATTTTTTATCATTAACCTCTGTAAATATAACCTTTGAATATTCACTGGAAGTAATTTCTTTAATCAGGGCACCTAGTCCCAAACCCAGGTCAGTAGAAATAAAATAAATTGAAACCGCGACTGCTGCAAGCATAAAGGTCGTCTGAAGTGTATCTGTCCAAACAATTGTTTTTATTCCACCGCGAAAGGTATATAGTAGAATCAGAATCATAAAAAGAGCCACATTTACCCCAAATGGGACGCCCCAGGCATCGAAAACAAAAACCTGAAGCACATTAACCACCAGATACACCCGAAAGGAAGACCCGATACTGCGCGATAAAAGAAAAAAGGAGGATCCGGTTTTATAGGAATATGGCCCGAACCGCTGACCCAGATAGGTGTAAATAGAAGTCAGGTTTCTACTATAGTAGAGTGGTAAAAGCACCTGAGCAATCACCGAGTAACCAACAAGATAGCCTAAAACAATCATCAGATAAGAAAACCCTGAAGCGCCAACTTCACCGGGGATTGAAATAAAGGTGACGCCCGATAATGAGGCACCAATCATACCATAAGCTACTGCTAACCATGGTGATGACTTATTCCCTGAAAAATAGGTTTCATTGTTTGATTTGCGGCTGGTAATAGCGGCAATGATGAAGAGCAGGGCTGAATAACAGATGAATATTGCAATAATGGATAGAGGATGCACGTTCAGTCTTTAAGTAGATGCAAGTCTGTTATTGAAGATGCAAAGGTAATCAAATCAGGAAAAACAAAATCAATTAAATGTGGGTTGATGCGCGCCAAAGAAGGGCTTCCGATAAGCACGGTTTTCATTCCCAGTCTTTTACCAAAGATTAAATCGCTTAAAGAATCGCCTGCCATGATTGATTTTCTGAAGGATATATCGCTAAAATCGCGTCGTGCTTTAAGACCCATTCCCACCGATGGTTTGCGTGAAAAATGGTTTACCGAAGCCAGAAAAGGTGAACAATAAATTTTATCGATCCTTCCACCGGCCTCTGACACAGACTTCAACATCATGCCATGAATTATTTCCAGTTCCTGGCCTGTCATCAAACCTTTTCCGATCCCCTGCTGATTGGTAACGACTATAATTCTGCCGACTTTTTCTGAAAATATTTTAAATGCTTCCAGCACACCTTCAATAAAGCGGAATTGTTCCCATGATTTCACATAATCATCGGGCAGGCGTTCATTGATAACGCCATCGCGGTCAAGAAACAACGACCAGGTATGATCAATCTTTAAATTCATTGAAGTCGGTTTGGGCACGCAAATAATCGGATGGAACACCTATATCAAGAAAATAGTTGTTAAAAATACATGCTTTATATTTTTCCCGGTCAAGCATTCTGGCAAACATATCCTTTTCCAACGAAAAATTGTCAGATAAGTCCAGGCTCCTGAAATACTTTGATCTGATCAGATAAGTTCCACCATTAATCAAACCCGGAAAAGAATCTTCAGACTTTTCCCGGAAGGCAGTAATATTCATGTTTTCATCACATTCAACCAATCCAAAGCGGGATGCATCTTCAACCTGACGAACTGCAACGGAAACTGAAGCAAGATTTTCAATATGTTTTTGAAAAAAAAGGTCGAGATTGATCCTAAACAATGTATCACCATTTAGGATCAAAGCATGAGGAGAAGTAACCTGACCAAAGGCCAGTTTCACCGCGCCTCCTGTTCCAAGAGGCTCTGGCTCAACTGAATAAATCAATTTCAGGTTTTTGTATTGATTGCCGAAATAGTTTTCAACCGAGGCGCTCAGGTAACCGGTTGCCAGAATTATTTTGCGGAACCCGAATTTACTGATAAAATCAAATTGGTATTCAAGAAATGGTTTTCCATTTACCGGAGCCATTGCCTTGGGAAGATTCTGGACAGAATCGCGCAATCGGGTACCCAGTCCACCTGCCAGAATAATGATATCAGGAAAATCGATAAACATCTTAACGGGGAAATAACTTAGCTTCAACCAATTCGCAGATAATATGCCCGATGGTTATGTGCGATTCCTGAATCCGGGGGGTATCCATTGAAGGAACATTCAGCAAAATGTCGGACACTCCTTTCATCTTTCCGCCTGTTTCACCGGTAAAAGCAATGGTTTTTATTCCAACCGACGAGGCTGTTTCCATCGCTTTCAGTATGTTGGGTGAATTTCCGGAAGTTGAAAGTGCAACCAATACATCGCCTTTAGAGCCTTTGGCTTTTACAAGCCTGGAATAAACCTCATCGTAAGAATAATCATTCGCAACGGCTGTTAAATAGCTGGTATTCACATGCAAGGCTTCAGCATCCAGAGGATCCCTGTCGTAATAAAATCTTCCGGAAAATTCGGCGGCCAGGTGTTGGGCATCGGCTGCACTTCCACCATTTCCACAAAAAAGCACTTTCCCTTTATTCAGGAATGTTTTAACAATTAAATCAGTTGCTGCATGGATGTTGTTCAGCAGATTGTCATCGGCCAAAACCAGGGTTTTAACTGCAATCGAAGCCTGTAAAATCTCTTTGATTCTTTTTTGCATGCATATAGCCTTTTGTGCAAAAGTAAGCAAAACCTACTTTGCAGAATTTATTCTATCTGTAAGTTGTAAATTAAATTGTCCAGGTTGTCAGTCCAAAGGAAGTGAAATCGTATCTTTTCGATTCTCCCCCAAACTTTTTCAGGGCATCAATCACCGTTGATCTTGTTTCGCCGGGGCAGTAGAAAATCATAAACCCGCCCCCTCCGGCACCACTAATTTTCCCACCGGAAGCACCATTCTTACGCGCAGTTTCATAAATTTCATCCAGCAACGGATTCGTGATCTCATCGGCCATTTGCTTTTTATTCTTCCATCCAAAATCGAGAATTTCACCTATGCTGTCAAGTTCTCCTTTAAGAAGCGCCTCTTTCATCATAACAGCCTGAATTTTTAGCTGGTGCATTGCATCAATAGATTTCTGATTGTTATTCAAAACATTAGCAGATTGCATTTCGATGATTTTAGATGAAAGGCGGCTGGTTTGGGTGTAGAAAAGTACCAGATTGTGTGCAAGCTCGTTCAGGTAAATATCTTTGATTCTTAATGGATTGACAATTACCTTATCATTTGAGGAAAATTCCATGAAATTAACCCCTCCGAATGTGGCCGCATACTGATCCTGCTTTCCACCTGCCATTCCAAGGTCAATTCTTTCAATATCATAGGCAAGCTTAGCCAGGTCATATTCACCCATAGGTAATTTCAGCCATTCAGCAAAAGCGCCGAGAATAGCGACCACTAAAGTAGAAGAGGTTCCCAACCCTGAGCCGGCAGGTGCATCTACCCGGGTTGAGAGCGTGAATGAAAGCGGTTTTCTGCAAAAATCCTTAACCACCCGGTTATACACCCCTCGGTGAAGGTTCAGAATTCCGTTGACCGGCAGAAATTCGGTTGAGTCAAATTCTACATACTCGTTTTTGTCGATAGAATGAAAAACAATTTTTCCATCCTGCCGCGGAAAGATGGTAGCATAAGCATACAGGCTGATTGTGGCATTGAGAATAGCTCCGCCGTGGAAGTCGGAGTATGGGGATACATCGGTACCTCCTCCCGCAAGACCTAACCTGAGGGGTGCCTTACTTCTTATAATCATCTATCAACTTTTTAGTTCGTTGTTGATAAAACAACTCTTCGGTTTATCAAACCTCGATTTGTTTCGAAAATAAACGAATATATTCCATTGGTAAGTTCTGACAAATCACAACGAATTTCATCTGAATTATTCAGCTTTGTCTCTGCATCCATAACTAAGACCACTTTGCCATCAATTGCATGCACCACCAATTTGTAGAGATCAAGTTGTTTACTAAGTTTTCTTATTTGTATTACACCGTTGGTAGGATTAGGACTAATACTGATTAAATCAGCTAAACCCATCTTTTCAATACCAGTTATAACAAACCGAACTGTATCACAAAACTGAACAGAATTACATGAATTGGTAACGGTTAAACATACCCAATAATTGCCATTCTCAACATAATAATGCAAAGGTTCAGCTAAATAAGATAAGAAGCCATCGCCAAAGTCCCACAAATACTGATCACCATATACGATATGCTGAGGATTAAATAAAACAAATCGATCCTGAATCTGATAGTCAAATTGTGCGTTTGGAACATTACAGACATATACAGAATCACAATTTGTTAAAGTATCGCAATTGTTGCTAACTGTTAAGCAAACATTATATTTTCCGGTTTGTTGGTATGTAAATACTGGCTGAGGAAGGTCAGAGTAATACCCATTTCCAAAATCCCACCAATAAGAAGTAATGGAATCAGGAGAAACTGTGAAATTAACAGTCGCCAAATTTTCATCTAATGTATAACTGAAATTGGCATCTGGTTTTTCACACGGAATATAATCAATCACTAATAGTGGCCTCTTTTCCGGATTAATATGATTACTGGAAGCAAAAACAAGTGAAGCATATATTTGCTCTTCTGATAGTTGGAGCATAAAGCCAAAATTGATTGAAGGATTTCTGTAAAAATAGTCGATTTGACTGGTTACATCAATATTTGGATAGTTCTGAGTTTGGTAATCCGATTGTGGTAAGAGTATAGAATTTTCGTATGTAGTCGGCGGCTGGTTACTCCAAGTCACTTGATGATCCCAATATGATGAAATCATCAGCAAGTAGGATGAATTAAAACCGTAATGCAATTGTTGATGTCCTGAAGTTGTATTGCAATATAGGGACAATCTTGCATTAGTTATTTCAGCACCTTCTGGAATTGCCGAAAGGTCAAATCTAATTAAACTTCTCTGAATAAAAGAATTTCCACTGACAGTCCATGCATTGGCTATAAAATCATCATCATACCAGATCGGATAATTCATATCTGTTCTGACTTCGCCATCATACCCGTCTTCGGGGCCAGGCCTTAATTCGATTGTCTGAATCTCTTGTGCGATAGTCTGATAACTCACAAAAAATAAGAGTAACAGAGAAATCTGTAGTTTAAATTTCCCCATAGCTTAATTTTATTTTAGATTTATAATACACTATCAATTTTTACAAGTAAGCCATTCCATGAAAACCGCTCCTTTTCAATAATTACATTCGCGGAAAACTCATTTTTCCTGTTCTCCGAATAAAATCTATATATAGCATTCTCTATTGCATCGGGCTCAGGCTCAACAACAAAACCAACCTTACCATCGGGTACAATCTCTGACAATCCACCTACATTCGTTGTAATCATAGGTTTACCAAAATGGTAGGCTATTTGAGTTACGCCACTTTGGGTTGCATGTTTGTATGGTTGTACAATTAGAGTGCTTGCGCAAAAAAACAAATATACATCACTATTCGGAATAAAGCTTGTCCTCAACACAATATTTTTTTCTAATTCATAGTCCTTTATGATTTTTAAATACTTCTCTTCATTTCCATAAAATTCCCCGGCTATTAAAAGTTTTAGAGGAAACTGACGAAGCCTCTTACTCTTAAATGCTTTCAGCAGGATATCCAGGCCTTTGTAGTCTCTGATAAAGCCAAAAAATAACATGTATGAAATTCCAGACTCAAGATTCAAAAGTTCTTTAGCTTCTTCTTCAGGGATAGTTTCACCGAAATTATCGTAAAGCGGATGAGGGTAATATTCTCTGGGTTTCGTTTTATCAAATTTATTCAGATCATTCAATACCGATCTCGACATTGTAATAAAACCATCTACAGACCCAACGAAATATCCTGATAAAATATTGTCCCCAACACCCTTTTCATGGGGAATAACATTGTCGGTAATGGCAATAATCCTGGTATTGGTTTTTCTCCGGATTAACCTGGCTATTGATCCGAGACAGGGTGCCATAAACGGCAACCAATAACGAATAACAATTAAGTCTGGTTTAAGCGATGCAACCTCATTTGCTGTTTTAAACCAGGTTAATGGATTAACAGAGTTAATGGTAATCCTGATATCCAATCCTACAGGTGGTTCTTCTTTCGAATATTGTGTTGTACCTGGAAATAAAAAGGATGGATACTGAAGACTAAAAGTAAAAATTGTTACATCGTCACCTTGGTCCTGATAAGCTTTTGCAAGTCTTTCATTGAATGTGGAAATCCCACCTCCCCTCAGCGGATATGCCGAACCAATTATTACAACCTTCCTCCGCGATTCCATTAATTATAAGTTAAACTGCTAGAAAAACTCAGATATCCTCCTCAACCAGGTAATAGTTCCTGTCACTCGAACTGCGGCCTATAAGTTCCCCAAGGAAGCCGGCCAGAAAAAACTGCGTACCCAGAACCATTGCTAAAAGACCAAGGTAAAACAATGGCCTTTCAGTCATTTTATAGGTTGCAAAGAAAATTTTAGCATAAGCCAGGTATCCTGCAATCGAAAACCCTGTCACGAAAAGAATGGTTCCGAGTGATCCGAACAAATGCATGGGTTTTCGTCCAAAGCGTGATACAAACATAATAGAAACCAGATCGAGAAACCCGTTGATAAAACGCTCCCATCCAAACTTTGTAACCCCATACTGACGCTTGCGATGCACAACTACCTTCTCCCCTATCTTTTTAAAACCAGCCCATTTGGCAATTACGGGGATGTAGCGGTGCATTTCACCGTAAACCTCAATGGCTTTGACAACTTCCCTTTTGTATGCTTTCAGGCCGCAGTTCATATCATGCAGTTTGACACCTGACAACCTTCGGGTAGTTGCATTGTAGATTTTTGAAGGAAGATTTTTGGTAAGTTTTGAATCGTAGCGTTTTTTCTTCCACCCTGATACAAGATCGAAGCCTTCATTGATAATCATCTGGTAAAGCCCCGGAATCTCATCAGGACTATCCTGCAGATCAGCATCCATGGTGATGACAACGTTTCCCTGGGCTTTCTCAAACCCTTTGTTCAGGGCCGCCGATTTTCCATAGTTTCGCCTGAACTTAAGTCCCCGGATATTCTCATTTCCTTTTTGCAACGATTTTACAACATTCCACGAATTGTCGCTGCTGCCATCATCCACCAGGATAATTTCATAAGAATAGCCATTGGCTGTCATTACCTTCTGAATCCAGGAACAAAGCTCAGGCAATGACTCCTCTTCGTTGTATAACGGAATAACAATTGAAATATCCATCAACAATAGCAAATTAAATTAAAGACTATGCGTGAGTCCCTGCAAAACTATCATCATTCTTCTTCAGAAAGATAGAGAGGATAAGAGAAAAGATCGTTCCCCATAAAGCCATACCAAAAATGGAAGAAATAGCCATCATTACCGGACTCATAAATTTGGAACTTATGGCCATGGCCTGATCAATTTGATCATCCGTTAAACCCTTATCAACCATCTTCTGCTCAGTCATTTCAATTATCTTCGTAAGTTCGGACGGATCGAAGAACTGGAAAAACAAATAAGTATAAACAGCCATTACCACACCAACTATTACACTTATAATTACACCTGTTCCCAAGCAACTGCCATAAGACAGAAATCCTCCCGAATACTTATCCCTATATGCTTTTATACCAAAATAAATTCCAGCGATCAGTACTAAAAAAGCAAGGTAATTAACCCAACCTGTGCGATCAACATCAAGTGTGTAAAAGAGCAAGGAAACAATAATGAAACCTACACTCGTGTATAAACCATAGTTAAGTGCATTTCTGAAAAGTGTGACTGGTTTGTGGTCACCCATTGGATCAATTAAAGTTGAATTTTCCATGATGTCAGGTTTTAGTTTCTGCAAATGTAATAAATATGTTTTGCCTTTAATAATGGCTGCAACATTTGGTTGGAAGTGGTTTTTTTGTATCTTTGCAGCGGGTAAGTCTTATACGACCAGCTCCCATTGAACTCCCCCAGGTCAGGAATGAAGCAAGGGTAGATGGTTGTAGCGGTGCGATATAAGTAGCTTACCCTTTTTTTATTATATTTGTTGAATAGTGTAAAAAATGAAAAGAGTAAAGTTATGCTACTCAAGATTTACCCCGAAAACCCTAATCCAAAACAGATAAGACTGGTGACTGAATGCCTCATGGATGGCGGAATAGTGATTTATCCAACAGATACTGTTTATGGATTGGGCTGCGATATTTTTAAATCGAAAGCGATTGAAAAAATTGCACTGATAAAAGGAATCAATGCTGCAAAAGCTAATTTTTCATTTATCTGTAATGACCTGCGTCAGTTGTCAGACTTTAGCAAGCCTATCAGTAATGATGTGTTCAAACTGATGCGCAACAACCTGCCTGGCCCGTTTACCTTCATTCTAAATGCGAATAACAATGTTCCAAAACTAATGCAAAGCAAAAAGAAGACCGTTGGTATAAGAATTCCTGACAATACTATTCCACTTGAAATTGTCCGGGAACTGGGGCATCCCATTATGTCAACTTCGGTTCATGATGATGACACAATACTCGAATATACCACCGATCCTGAATTGATCTACGAAAAATACCAGGATCTGGTCGATATCGTTATTGATGGTGGATATGGTGACAATGAACCTTCAACAGTTATTGACTGTACCGGGGATGAAATCGTTATTGTCCGTGAAGGAAAAGGAATTTTAGCATAGAACTTATGAAATCAGCAAATATTTTTGATATAAAAGGTGTTAAAGGCCGAAGTGCGGAAGTTTTTGAGACGCTGGCTGAGGGTTCAGCCAAAATAGAAAGAATTGTTTCCAGTGGCCAGAAAACACCAGTTAATGAATGGTACGACCAGGAAACAGACGAATGGGTAGTTTTACTGCAAGGGCAGGCAACTGTTTTCTTTGAAAATACGGGCGAAAAAGAGTTAGCAGCAGGTGATTATCTTCTGATCCCAGCCCGCCAGAAACACCGGGTTACCTACACCAGCGAATCCCCTGAATGCATCTGGCTGGCTGTACATGGAAATTTTTAGCAATAATTAATTGTTGATAATCAACTAAGTGAGTAATATTTGGCCAATAGAATCAGACAATTTCATAAAAAACGTTTGGATGTGACGAATAAAACTTTACTTTTGCAGTCCCAAAACGATTCCGTAGCTCAGCAGGTAGAGCACATCCCTTTTAAGGATGGGGTCCTGGGTTCGAGCCCCAGCGGGATCACT